>NZ_JBSAXD010000099.1:0-868 GCF_053427715.1 Burkholderia sp. MR1-5-21 | reverse complement strand
CTGCTCGGCGGCGCGGACACGCTGATGATCGGCCGCGTGATGTGGGACGAGTTCTTCAACAACATGGACTGGCCGATGGCCTCCGCGGTGACGGTGGCGATGGTGGTGCTGCTGCTCGTGCCGATGGCGCTGTTCCAGTACTACCAGGTCAAGGAACTGGAGGACGTCAAATGATCAAGCCGAACAAACCGCTGTCGACGGGCGTGCTCGCGCTCGGGTTCCTGTTCCTGTACATCCCGATCATCAGCCTGGTCGTGTATTCGTTCAACGAATCGAAGCTGGTGACCGTGTGGTCGGGCTTCTCGCTGAAATGGTACGGGGCGCTGCTGGACGACGACGAGCTGCTGGCGGCCGCGTGGCTGTCGCTGAAGATCGGCCTGCTGACCGCGTTCGCGTCGGTGGCGATCGGCACGTGGGCGGGCTTCGTGCTCGCGCGCTTCGGCCGCTTCAAGGGCTTCACGCTGTACACGGGGATGATCAACGCGCCGCTGGTGATTCCGGAGGTGATCCAGGGGATCTCGCTGCTGCTGCTGTTCGTCGCGCTCGAGCAGATGTTCGGCTGGCCGAAGGGACGCGGGATGGTCACGATGTGGATCGGTCACGTGATGCTGTGCGTGTCGTACGTCGCGATCATCGTGCAGTCGCGCGTGAAGGAGCTGAACAAGTCGCTCGAGGAGGCCGCGCTCGATCTCGGCGCGACGCCGCTGAAGGTGTTCTTCGTGGTGACGCTGCCGCTGATCTCGCAGGCGCTGCTGTCGGGGTGGCTGCTGTCGTTCACGCTGTCGATCGACGACCTCGTGCTGTCGGCGTTCCTGTCCGGCCCCGGCTCGACGACGCTGCCGCTCGTGGTGTTCTCGCGCGTGCGTCT
>NZ_JBSAXD010000098.1:0-889 GCF_053427715.1 Burkholderia sp. MR1-5-21 | reverse complement strand
TTCGTCGACCAACAGCTCGGTCGCGTCACTGTCGACCTCCACGTCGACGGGCATCAGCTCACTGTCAACCGGGTTGAGCACGGTCGTCACCGCGACCAACAATCTGGGCAACAGCACCGCTGCGGCGCTTGGCGGCGGTGCGACCTACAATCCGGCGACCGGCACGATCTCCGCTCCGTCATATACGACCTACAACGCGAACGGGACCGCCAGCACCGTTAGCAATGTCGGCGCGGCCATCAACAATATCAATAACCAAGGCATCAAATACTTTCACGCGAACTCGACTGCACCCGATAGCCAGGCGCTTGGCGTCAACGCGGTTGCGATCGGACCGAACGCCGTCGCGACCAACACCGGCGACGTTGCGCTCGGCTCCGGTTCAATCACGGCCACTGCAAACCCGACGTCCGGCGCCACGATCGGCGGCACGAGCTACTCGTTTGCCGGCACGAACCCCGGCAGTGTCGTCAGTGTCGGTGCGTCGGGCAGGGAGCGACAGATCACCAATGTTGCCGCCGGCCGCATTTCGTCATCGAGTACGGACGCGATCAACGGTTCGCAACTCTATGCGACCAATCTCGCTATCGACTCGCTGTCGACCTCGACGTCGACGGGGCTTTCGACCGCGAACAGCTCGATCGCGTCGCTGTCCACGTCAACCTCGACCGGCATTGGTTCGCTGTCCACCGGTCTGTCGTCGACCAACAGTTCGGTTGCATTGCTGTCGACCTCGACCTCCACGGGGCTTTCGACCGCGAACAGCTCGATCGCATCGCTGTCCACGTCGACCTCGACCGGCATCGGTTCGCTGTCGACCGGTCTGTCGTCGACCAACAGTTCGGTTGCATCGCTGTCGACCTCGACCTCCACGGGAATCTCGACGGCG
>NZ_JBSAXD010000097.1:0-904 GCF_053427715.1 Burkholderia sp. MR1-5-21 | reverse complement strand
AAGCGATATCGTGTCCGAATCGAACGGCACGAATGCCGTCGACCGCGTACTGGTCGTGAACGTCAACGGGCAGCAGAAAACGCTGTACTACAACACGCTGACGGATAACGGAAACGGCACCGTGACGGCAGTCTATTGGGCCGGCTACGATCCGCGCGTCAACTACGCGCCTGATACGGAATACGCGACGCGCAGCGACGGCCATAAGGGCTATCAGCGTGTCGAAATCTGGCGTGATACGACCTCCACGATTCAGCAAGACAAGGTGGCAAGTCAAGCGCAGCAAGCGCAACTTGTGGCTGTCGGCAGTATCACCATGGCGAACGTCGGGGCGGTTAACAACAACTACAGTGCGATCACGGCCGGCAAGTCGATCCAGATCGGCAGTACGCAGCAAAGCGGTTCCGTCGGCAGCGGGAGCTATGGCGGCACGGTCGTCAACAACGTCGGCCAGACGCTGTATCAGCATCAGCGCGACGACATTACATCGATGTATGCGTGGAACATAGACACGACGCGGGATCGAGGCACGATCGCCCAACCGCCCGTTGTTCATGCGCCGATCGCCATCGGCGGAACGGGCGGCACGATCATTGCGAACCAGTCGGTGTCGATCGACGCGCAGAACGTCAACAACGAGAACGTCGCAGCACAAAATTCCGCGACCGGTGCGACGGGGGGGACACTCGGCAACAACGCAGCCAATCAAGGCGTGTCGGGCGGCAATCTCACCCAAGTCAACACGGCAAGCGGAACGACGACAGTTCCCGCACTGCAATCGGTTGCGAGCACAACCGGAGAATTGTCGATCACATTGCCGAAAAGCGGCATGTACTCAATTCATCCTGTGCCGGACCAAGCCTATCTGGTCGTCACGGATCCCCGACTGACGAGCTACACGAAA
>NZ_JBSAXD010000096.1:0-904 GCF_053427715.1 Burkholderia sp. MR1-5-21 | reverse complement strand
GAGCGATATCGTGTCCGAATCGAACGGCACGAATGCCGTCGACCGGGTACTGGTCGTGAACGTCAACGGGCAGCATCAAACGCTGTACTACAACACGCTGACGGAGAACGGAAACGGTACCGTGACGGCAGTCTATTGGGCTGGCTACGATCCGCACATCAACTACGCGCCCGATACGGAATACGCAACGCGCAGCGACGGCCATAAGGGCTATCAGCGCGTCGAAATCTGGCGTGATACGACATCGACGATTCGGCAGGACAAGGTGGCAAGTCAAGCGAAGCAAGCGCAACTTGTGGCTGGCGGCAGTATCACCATGGCGAACGTCGGGGCGGTGAACAACAACTACAGTGCGATCACGGCCGGCAAGTCGATCCAGATCGGTAGTACGCGGCAAAGCGGTTCCGTCGGCAGCGGGAGCTATGGTGGGACGATCGTCAACAACGTCGGCCACACCCTGTATCAGTATCAGCGCGACGAGATTACGTCGATGTATGCGTGGAACATAGACACGACGCGGGATCGAGGCACGATCGCCCAACCGCCCGTTGTTCATGCGCCGATCGCCATCGGCGGAACGGGCGGCACGATCATCGCGAACCAGTCGGTGTCGATCGATGCGCAGAACGTCGACAACCAAAACGTCGCCGCACAAAATTCCGCGACCGGTGCGACCGGGGGGACGCTCGGCAACAACGCAGCCAATCAACGCGTGTCGGGCGGCAATCTCACCCAAGTCAACACGGCAAGCGGAACGACGACAGTTCCCGCACTGCAATCGGTTGCGAGCACAACTGGCGCATTGTCGATCGCATTGCCGAAAAGTGGCATGTACTCAATTCATCCTGCGCCGGACCAAGCCTATCTGGTCGTCACGGATCCCCGACTGGCGAGCTACACGAAC
>NZ_JBSAXD010000095.1:0-951 GCF_053427715.1 Burkholderia sp. MR1-5-21 | reverse complement strand
TTCCTCGAGAAGGACGGCACGTTCACGAACGCGGAGCGCCGCATCTCGCGCGTGCGCAAGGTGATGCCGCCGCTCGCCGGCTACGCGGACTGGGAAGTGACGCTGATGCTTTCCCGCGCGCTCGACTACGAGATGGACTACGCGCACCCGTCGGAGATCATGGACGAGATCGCACGGCTCACGCCGACGTTCACGGGCGTGTCGTACGCGAAGCTCGACACGCTCGGCAGCATCCAGTGGCCGTGCAACGAGCACGCGCCGGAAGGTACGCCGACGATGCACATCGACACGTTCGTGCGTGGCAAGGGCCGATTCGTGATCACGCAGTTCATTCCGACGCCGGAAAAGGTCACGCAACGCTATCCGCTGATCCTGACGACGGGCCGCATCCTGTCGCAATACAACGTCGGCGCGCAGACGCGCCGCACCGACAACGTCCGGTGGCACGAGGAGGATCGCCTCGAGATCCATCCGCACGACGCGGAGGATCGCGGGATCCGGACCGGCGACTGGGTCGGCATCGAGTCGCGCGCCGGGCAGACCGTGCAGCGCGCGCTCGTGACCGAACGGATGCAGCCGGGCGTCGTGTACACGACGTTCCACTTCCCCGAATCGGGCGCGAACGTGATCACGACCGACAGCTCGGACTGGGCGACGAACTGCCCCGAGTACAAGGTGACGGCGGTGCAGGTGATGCCGGTCGCGCAGCCGTCCGACTGGCAGCGCGCGTATGCGCGTTTCAATGCCGAGCAGCTCGACCTGCTCGAGCGCCGTGCCGCCGAGCCCGCGGCCGTGACCACCGGCAAGTGAGGACGCGATGGACACCGGACACCTGATCGACATGGCCAACCAGATCGGCGAATTCTTTGCGTCGATGCCCGATCGCGACGAAGCGCTGGCCGGCATCGCCGACCACATCCGGCGCTTCTGGGAACCGCGGATGCGCCGCGC
>NZ_JBSAXD010000094.1:0-977 GCF_053427715.1 Burkholderia sp. MR1-5-21 | reverse complement strand
CGCCTGCCGCTGAGCGGACAGTGTGCCAGCTTGATTCGACAAGGCTGCGGCGGTCAGAGCAAGTACGCCATTGGTCACAATCGAACCGCCCTGGTTCGAAAGTGCGCCGGTCCCGATAGTCAGCGCTCCGCTGCCGGCGTGTGCAATTTTTCCGTGATCGTTGATCAACGCGGCCGGCGTGAGGCTTAGATCGGTGCTATTCGTTTGTACGATTCCCGAACTATTGTCGAGCGTGCCGGTTACGGCGATCGTGGTCGGGTTGGTTCCGATCTGCGTGATCATGCCCGACTCGTTTTTAAGATCGGTCGCCGTCAGCGTCAACTGGCTTGCCTCAATCGAGCCTGAACTATTGTCCAAATTAGACGCGCGAACATTTGCCAGCGCTCCCGCAGCAATGCTGCCGGTTGCATTTGCCAGGTACGCGCCTGCATTAATCGACGCGTTCTGTCCGGCCGTCAACGAACCGTTTCCGTTGTCAATCGATTGCGCATCAACCGTCAAATCGGCATTTGCGCTGATCGATCCATGATTGGCAAGACTGCCTGCCTGTACAGTCACATCGCCATTGCCGCCGATCACACCACCTTGCGCACCGTTCGCCGTCGTGCCAGTCGAATTCGTCAGCTGGCTGCTCGTCGTGACCGACAGGCCATCGCCATTGAGCGACGTGATGCGCCCCGCCGAATTGTCCAGCGACGCGCCGGCCACCGTCATGCCAGCGGCACTCTGAATCGTGCCCTGGTGGTTGCTGATCGCGCCGCCGCGCACCTGCGTCGTGCCTTGCGACACCAGCGTACCGCCCTGATTCGCGAGCACGCCCGACGACTGCACCGACAGCGGGCCTTGCGCCGACACCTTGCCGCCCTGGTTCGACACGCTTCCGCCCGTCAGTGTCACACTGCTGCCGCTCGACAGGTTGCCGCGATCATTGACAAGCGCACCGCTAGCCTGCGCGTTGAGCGCCCCTTGCGCATTCG
>NZ_JBSAXD010000093.1:0-1052 GCF_053427715.1 Burkholderia sp. MR1-5-21 | reverse complement strand
TGCCGGCGGTTGACACCGGCCGACGTTGCTGCATCGGTGTGGGCGGACAGGGCTGGGTGTTCAGGACGCTTCACGGTCTTTTTTCCGATTGGTGTTTGGGAGGGACGACGCGCGATGTGCGCTGCTCTGGCTGTGCAAGCGCCAACGCTGCCCCGGTCCCGGTTTCAGGCCGGCACCCAGGTAATGCCGCCGTCGGTGACGGTCGCCACGCCGTCGATGGTGGTCAAGACGATTTCGTGAAGATCGCGTCCCATGGTCATCGGTATCTTCAGCACCATGCCGCCGCGATCGTCGGCAAGCGGCACCAGCGGCTGGTTGCCGAACAGGATGTAGCCAGGCAATTCGGGAATCTGCGCGAGGCTGGTTTGCGCGGAGCCCGGATCTTTCGATAACTGGACGGCCAGCGCGTCCGTATTCTTCACCTTCCACACGGGATTCTGCAGATGCGCGTTCCAAGCGGTGTCCAGCGCGGCCTGGTCGGGCAGTTTCTGCGCCAACGGTATCGTGAAGGACGCATAGCCCGCGCCGGAACGCATCGTGCGTTCGATCAGATAGGTAGACGGGCCTGTTGCCGCGACGCTTTCGAAGCGATAGCTACGGATCGTGTTTCCGGCGCTCCACCACCAGCCGTCGTTGCAGTACTGAAACGACGTGGCGCCGTCGTCCAGCGGAACCCACTTGCTGCCGTTCCACCTGTCCAGCGCAAGGGTGCCGTCGGCATTCCGCTGCACCCGTAGCGGATTCTGTTCGTTGCCGTAGATGCCGATGAGCGACGTGACGTCCGGTGGCGTGGCGACCGGCGGCATGGTCGTGCTGAAGAGGGGCGGCATGGCGCCGAGGGTGCCGTCTTCGACGAGCGCGTTCAGCAAAATGGCCTCGACAATCTTTCGCGGATTGATCCTCATGCTGCCCGTTAACAGAATCGCCATGCGCGCCTGCGGCAGCACGAAGAATTCTGACTGGAAAAAGGTGGTGGTGCCGCCCTTGTTCCATGCGGCGACGCCGACCGAATCCAGCGTGGACTCCGCGACCGAATCCCAGCCGAGCCCCCA
>NZ_JBSAXD010000092.1:0-1081 GCF_053427715.1 Burkholderia sp. MR1-5-21 | reverse complement strand
CTTAGTCTCTAGCTTCAAGTGCAACACCTCGAATCAAGTAAGGTGTTGCGATGAGGAAGTACAAGCATCTGAGCGCAGAGGAGCGCGCGGTCATCATGATCGAACATCGAAACGGCAGCAGCACGAGAGCCATCGCACGACGTCTCGGGCGAAGCGTCTCGACAGTTTCGCGCGAACTGGCGCGCAACGGCGATACGGCGGCGTACTACGATGCGACGCGTGCGGCGTCGGCGTACCGTGTTCGTCGTCAAAGTTGTGGACGGCGGCACAAGCTGCTTGTCGGCAGCGCGCTGTACCGGCATGTGCATGACCGGCTGGTCTATTGGCGCTGGTCGCCGCAGCAGATTGCTGCCAGACTTCGCCGTATGTATCCCGACGATCCCGACCAACGCGTCAGCCACGAAACGATTTACGCCGCGATATACGCTCATCCGCGAGGCGGGCTCAAGCAGGCGATGATCGAAGCATTGCGCCAGGAAAAGCCCGTGCGTGGACGCCGGCGCACCACGCTTGCTGGCGGCGGATTCGTGCCCGAAGCGCTGCGCATCGTTCACCGGCCTGAGGAGATTGAGTTGCGGCAGCTGCCGGGGCATTGGGAAGGCGACCTCATCAAGGGGGCGTTCAACCGTTCCGCCGTGGGCACGCTGGTGGAGCGCAAGACGCGTTTCGTGGTGCTGTGCCGCATGGACGGCTGCACGGCCCAAGATGCCCTGGAGGGTTTCACCCGCCAGATGAAGAAGCTGCCAGCCTTTCTGCGCGAGAGCCTGACCTACGATCGCGGAACGGAAATGACCTGCCATGTCGAGCTCTCCAAGCGATTGAATCTCGATATCTGGTTTGCCGATCCGCATGCGCCTTGGCAGCGCGGCAGCAACGAGAACACCAACGGTTTGCTGCGCCAGTTTCTGCCCAAGGGCATCGACCTATCGGCAGTCACACAGATCCAGCTAAATGACATCGCCAAATTGCTCAACGGCCGGCCTCGTCAGACCCTCGGCTGGGATACCCCCGAGGAAGCAATGGCCAAGGAGCTGGAAATCAATGGATTTGCTAATCGTTGCACTTGACTCTTGAGACCGCC
>NZ_JBSAXD010000091.1:0-1133 GCF_053427715.1 Burkholderia sp. MR1-5-21 | reverse complement strand
AGGTCGAGGTCGACAGCGATGCGACCGAACTGTTGGTCGACGAGAGGCCGGTGGACAGCGAACCAATGCCGGTCGAAGTTGACGTGGACAGTGATGCGATCGAGCTGTTCGCGGTCGAAAGCCCCGTCGAGGTCGAGGTCGACAGTGATGCAACCGAACTGTTGGTCGACGAGAGGCCGGTGGACAGCGAACCAATGCCGGTCGAGGTTGACGTGGACAGTGATGCGATCGAGCTGTTCGCCGTCGAAAGCCCCGTCGAGGTCGAGGTCGACAGTGATGCAACCGAACTGTTGGTCGACGAAAGACCGGTGGACAGCGAACCAATGCCGGTCGAGGTTGACGTGGACAGTGATGCGATCGAGCTGTTCGCCGTCGAGATTCCCGTCGAGGTCGAGGTCGACAGCGATGCAACCGAGCTGTTGGTCGACGAGAGGCCGGTCGACAGCGAACCGATGCCGGTCGACGTCGACGTGGACAGGGAAACAATCGAGCTATTGGTCGACGAGAGACCCGTCGACGTGGAAGTCGACAGCGACGCGATCGCGCTGCTGGTCGAGCCCAGACTGGTCGACAAAGAACTGATGCCGGTCGACGTCGACGTCGACAGCGAGTCGATAGCGAGATTGGTCGCATAGAGTTGCGAGCCGTTGATCGCGTCCGTACTCGATGACGAAATGCGGCCGGCGGCGACATTCTGAATCTGCCGTTCCGCGCCGGGCGCGCCCACGCTCACGCCACTCGTCGGATTCGCGCCCGCGAAGCTATAGCTCGTGCCACCGATCGTCGCACCGGATGTCGGGGTCACCGCGCCAGTCGTCGAATTGGCGCCAAGCGCGACATCGCCTGCATGGTTCGCGACGGCATTCGTGCCGATCGCCACACTGTCGGCACCGATCGCCTGGCTGTCAGGGCCGGTCGAATTGGCGTGGAAATACTTGACGCCAGCAGTTGTGCCGCCACCGCTGATTGCGTTCAGCGCGTTCTGGACGGAGTTGTACGTATTGCCCGCATAGCTGAGGCTCGTCGTCACGGCGCCGGTCGCACTGTTGTAGGTGCTGCCGCCACCGAGGCCCGATGCGATGCTATTACCGAGCGTATTGACGCCGGAGGCCACCGAGAACAACTGCGATCCA
>NZ_JBSAXD010000090.1:0-1144 GCF_053427715.1 Burkholderia sp. MR1-5-21 | reverse complement strand
ATCCTATGAGCAAGGGGGCGTCGACAAACTGATACGTAAAATCAGCGTGTCGAGTCCTGTTCAAAGGAAAGCATCATGCGCACAGATCAGATGTTCACGACGGGTCGTGAGGAAGTTGTGCTGGCGGTGTCACTCGAGCTTGCTGCCGCGAAGTGGAAAGTCGCGCTGCACGACGGCCGGCGCGAGAAGCCTTCCGTGCACACGGTGGCGCAGCCCCAAGCCGCGGCGCGCCTGCACACGGTGCTGGACCTGATCGAGGCGCACCGGGAGAAGTGGTCGCTGCCGGCCGGCCTACGCATCGTCGTCAGCTACGAAGCCGGCCAGGATGCGTTCTGGATCTGTCGCGCGCTGCAGGCGCACGCCATCGAGTGCTATGTCGTCGATCCGGCGAGCATTCCGGTCGAACGCCACAAGCGGCGCGCGAAGACCGACCGGCTTGATGCGATCAAGTTGGTGATCAACCTGCGCGCGTGGCTGCGCGGCGAGTGCGACCGCATGCACGTGGTGCACGTGCCCTCGCCACAGGACGAGGCATCGCGCCAGCTGATGCGCGATCGCGGCCAACTGCAAAAGGAAGTGCTGCAGCATCGCGACCGGATGCGCAAGCTGCTGGCCACGCTCGGCTGCTGGGACGAGGTCGATCATAAGGCCTTCGCCGGCCGCCTCGCCCGCAACCAGGTGCGGTGCCACGACGGCGCACCGCTGCCGCCCGAGCTACGTGAGCGGCTGCTGCGCGAGTGCGAACGGCTGGCGCTGGCGGAGCAGCAACTCGCCGCACTCGAGAAGACGCGCCAGGCCAGCATACCGGCCCCCGCGCGCCAGCGAAGTGATGCCCTGGCGCGCCTGAAGGGGATTGGCGAAGTGGGCGCGTCGCGCCTCGCGCTCGAACTGTTCTGGAGGGAGTTCAGCAACCGGCGCCAGGTCGGGGCGTGTGTCGGGCTGGCGCCGCAGCCCTACGACAGCGGCGAGAGCCAGGTCGACCAGGGCATCAGCAAACAGGGCAACCGGCGCGTACGCGCGTTACTGGTCGAGATGGCGTGGACCTGGCTGCGCTACCAGCCCGGCAGTGCACTGACGCAGTGGTTCAACCAGCGCACGAAGGGCACGGGACCGAACCGCCGCGCGCGACGGATCGCGATCGTAG
>NZ_JBSAXD010000009.1:0-262245 GCF_053427715.1 Burkholderia sp. MR1-5-21 | reverse complement strand
CTCAATATTCGACGGAAGCGCAGCACGAAGCGTAGACACGTCCAGTCCCAGGAATATGACGCGCTGACAGCTATGGACGAGTGCCTGCGTGGAACGAAGTACGCCCAGTTCGGCCGTGTCCTTGATATTCACAAAACAACCCGGGCATCCGAACGGTGCGTTTGCGCTTTTAACAACGCCGAAGACCCTCTTGTTCTTCCCCATGGGTGGCTTTTTGCGATACGCCTCCAGGCGTTGGATTACGAGCCCGTACGTGTCAACCGGAAGGTCGGGCCGCGCCTTGTCCGTGAAAATCGCCACAATCAGTTGCTCGAGCTGCTCACGCGTGGTCAGCGCCTTCGCGATGAGCGCTGCCGTCTGCGCAACGCCAATCCGGTCTTCCACCGGCACACGGACAAACGGCAGTGTTGGTAGTGTCAGCTGGACGCGCTGTGTCCACGCCGCTTCATCCGGAACATACCCCGCCAGCGCCTGCACCGCTTCCTTGACAGTCCCACAGACGATTTGGGACGTCGCGGGTTTCGCGTAGTACACCGCGCAGCAAGCCAACGTACAGAAGGCGGAAATCAGTCGCTGACGATTGCCATCGCAGTAGTCGAATGCGCTGAATCGTGTCAGCCACGAATCCAGTCCGTATGCGAGGTCGCTGCCGGCAAAAAAGGCATTGCCGCTGGTCGCAAGTCCGCGCCGCCGCGCAAACGCCCGCTTGAGCGCCTCGCTGGCGGCGAGCGTAACTGCACCTGTCAGGAGCGGATGTGTCGCGTCCCGCGCGAGCGAGTCCGGGAGAACATCGAGCATGGCGGCCTGTGCATCTTCGAGGGTATCGTCGCCTTCCGTGGTGTTCGTACCGGGAGCGGAAGCCTCATCGCCGAACTCGTCACCCGCGTTACGAAGAAGCACGAGCTCGGCAGACTTGTGGCCCGCACCCTGACCGCCGCTGCGCGCCAGGTCTCCATTCAGGTGCTTGAAAGCCGCAGTCAGACATTGCATCTCAAGGGGATTGGATGCCCCCATCTGCGTATAATCAGTGTCGCTCCACCCAACGTACGTCGTGGTGCTCGCTTTTTGAACGACCGGCTCGACATTTTCGGCCCCAGTTGAATGGCGCGGCGTTGAACCACCTATGGAGGGCGTTCTCATAGCCTCGCGCAGCACATCGTAAATGGCCCACAGGTCCTGGCCCGTTGCCATTCCTGCCGAAACCCGGGCGGCAGCTCGTACGAGCTGCTTGTCGCGCGGGGACATCCGCAGTTCTGTTTCGACGTTCAGCCAGCCCCGGGCTACGAACGACCCTGCCTTGAGCTTGAGCAGCCGGCTGCCTGGCGCATCGCTGAATTGCAGCGAGCCCGTCGCAAAGCCTCCGTCAGCAGCCACGGTAACAGTGGCCTCATGTTCACAGGCCACACCGTTCCAGACTTCGAGCGAACATTGAGACACCGGAGGCATCGGCGCAACCATACCTGTGATGACGCCATCAGGCCGCCAGATGGCGTCGAGCGCTGGCAAGTGTATGGCAAGCTCACTGACGTCGTACTCGTTCGGGACGAAGTCTTCCGGAGTTGCCTCATTCCACTGGAACGGAGTCGTTGCCACCCTGCGAATAAGGGCCACCTCAACGTTGTCCGTGCTGTACAAACTCTGGCTGGTCGCATTGACCGAGCCTGTCATCAACGTACATCCGGTAGGCGACACGGCTTCGAACACCTTGGCATGTGCAAACCGGCCCGGCCGGAACGTGTCCGCCACCACATACGTCGTATCTTCGGGAAGTTCGTTGTGGTCCTTGTCGAACGGCGCTATGCGGCCCTGCAAGCTCAACCCCACACGCAGGAACTGAGCTCCGCTGTCCCCGACCAGTTGCGTCACGGCAGTGGCGTCGCGGTCGTGATACGGTGCAAGCACGGTCAATTGATGTACAGCGCCGAGGTCAGCACATCGTGTGGAAAACTGGTCCGCGACGGGCTCTGTGAGCGTGTGCACGAGCCAGACGCTTTGATTCGCGCGGGCCTCCGGGCTGGCGGCTGAAGCTGCAACGCGGGCCCGGCGGGCGTAGCGCCCCAACAGTTCACGCGTCTCGCCGGTCAGCCCTTCGCGGGCAGCAAACGCGTCCACGAAATCTGCAAACTGCTCAAACACCAAGGGGTGTTCAAGCGAATTCACGGCGTCGACGACCTCGAGGTTTTGCGCCTGACCCGCAAATGTCAGGTTTCCGCTTCCCACGACAAGGACGTCTCCGCCGTCCTCCCGCTCCAAGTAGGCCAGCTTCGGATGAAAGAAGCCGCCGGATTTCATGAACACCGGAACTATGCGATATGCAGTGCCTGCGTACAGGCTGCCGGACTCATCCGTAGAGCGGCAAGCCTGCCGCGAATCAATCAGCACCTCCACACTTTCGCACCCGCTCAAGCGAAGAACCGGGAAGCAAAACGCCTCAAACCAACCGGGGCTGAAAGTGAATGTCGTAAAGAGGACTCTTCTGGGACGGACCTCATCCAGAAGTGCCATTAGTCGCGTTTGCTCCATGCCCGACCCCGTGGAAATAGCCTTCAGGCCTATTGAATTAATCGGGCAAGTTTATACGGGCGGCTCTGCTGGCGGAAGCGCGCGGCACAACAACTGCAACATGTCGACCACGCACCGTACAAACTTTTGCCGGAGTCGTTCAAGGTTGGTCAACCTGTACTGGGAAGCTGAAGCCGTCTTTGCTGAACAGAGGAACGTGAGCGCAATCGATTCCAGCACCTGACGGTACAGTGCCGCCGCCACGGTGTGGCCGGCCATGAATAGCTGGAATGAGGTGACGTTTTGCGCGATTGTCCCGTACAAGATTGCCGCGACATGAAGCTTGCGCTCTTCCGACTGGGGGATACCGCCGAGCAGCTCGGAAAACCTTTGCAGCGTGGTCGCCATATGGGCTGCGAATGCCTGCGCTTCGCCGCGCACTAGCGGCCGGGATGTGAGGTGAAGCCGACACACTCTAGCGTCAGACCGACAACCCCGCTGAGTGGCGCTTTCTGGCCGTGGCCAGACACGGACGACCGCAGCACGATAGCTTAGTTCAGGGCGACCGCAAGCTGTTGCTATCGAGCAGGAGAAAAATAGGACGCGTTGGTGAAAACGTTTGGTGCGTAAACATCGTTCTCGATCTGCATAAGCACTGCGTCGATGGCAGCCGGAGTAACGTGACTTTGCACAGATCTCTTGAACGCATCGTGAAACGGTTTGCAGCGTTGCCCCTCAGCTATCTCCGTTCGGAAATCGTCAAGCAACTGCCTCAGATGTTCGGTGGCCTCCTGTCGACCGAGTGGGATGCGCGGAGTCTGGTTCATGGAAACGATCCTAACTGTCGCCCAGACCGAATATGCTCCACGGTGTACCTCATCGTTTATTCCGGCGGAAACGATTCCGGTTATAAGAATCAGGCGGCTTCTCGGAAGAAATCTGAATCGACCCATCCATGTTGCCTTAACAAACGGCGAGAGCGCCGCGCCGGCGTCCGTTTGGCCTATGACATCCGGCGCAAGGCGTGACAATACGGCTCCTGTTTCCACCCCTAGTTCAGGTACGAATCGATAGCCATCTGTTGTAGGAAATGCGAATACGGTCTGCCCAGTCATTTCCGTGTCAATCCATCAACAGCCGCAGTGAAGAATGAGTCGAGCGCCGTATCGTCGTCGCGAAGAGAGATTTGAAATGTCTGAATGTTGACATTCAGGTGCGAATGCAGATTAGCCAGAACGCCAGCGTATCGCTTAAGCAGGCTATCTCTTTCGACCTCGGGTACTTTGTCAAGCTTGTTGACAACGAACAGCACGCGAGCGAGGTTATCATTGGTACGGGAAACAACACTGAGGAATCGCTGCCATAGGCTCGGCCCTTCGCGAAGAATCGAAAGAAACTTCTCGATCGCGGCGATGTGTTTCGCAGGATCGCGATGATCGACCATAACCACGAGAACTCGGGGATTGTTTCTGAAATAGGCTTCTGCCCATTGCTCGGGCACTTCTCCGGGGACGTCGATCGTTTTTACATACTCGACACCTTGAATCCGCTTGGCCAAGTCATTCCGCAAACGTCGGGAGTCCACGTTGACCTTGAGCGTTCGATTAAAATCCAAGAATACGTTCGGAGCCGCGACGTCATATTTTGAGAGAAGCGTCGTTTTGCCCACCTCCGCGATACCAATTGGCAAAATTCCGTTCTTGACCTTCTGGCGCCATGCGCGGTAGGCACTTAGCCCTTCGTTGATCGCTTCATCCTGGAGCGCCTCGAATACCTTGTTCTTCCCCGATTTACTGGTCATGTTCGACTCTGTCCTCTTTTTGGGGTTATCACGTACGTAGGTGCTTTTCTGGGGCATTGTATCAGTGTCCCAAGCAAGATTGCTGCACCGGTGCGGATCCTGTTCACGAGACAAGCCAAGCTCAACGCCATTGCCAGACGGCTCAATGAACGTCCACGCAAGACACTAAACTTCGATACACCGGCTGAACAATTCCATCAAGCTGTTGCGTTGACCAGTTGAATCCGCCGCCGACTGCCTTCGGATGCGGTCGGCCGAAGCCACAACCCGCTCCCGCCATTCGAGGCTTCATGACGGAAACGTCCGGTGTCGTACTCCATCTGCTATTCCTTCAAGCTGGGACGCCCCCCGTTTGTTAGCTTGAGAACTGCCCACGGTTCACATCGCGGTATGCGAGCACTGCATCGCGCACGCAATCGTTGCCGCCACTTTGGTTTCGGTCGTGCATTATGCGCTTCGACTGCGTATCCCACGCAAACCGAACGCTCATTCCACGCGTAAGCGAACACCCATTCCACGGCTAACCGCGATCGG
The DNA here is from genome assembly GCF_053427715.1 of Burkholderia sp. MR1-5-21. Lineage (NCBI taxonomy): Bacteria > Pseudomonadati > Pseudomonadota > Betaproteobacteria > Burkholderiales > Burkholderiaceae > Burkholderia > Burkholderia sp. MR1-5-21. The sequence goes on along the minus strand of NZ_JBSAXD010000009.1, from coordinate 257,408 downwards.
CGTAGACCAAACGTGGTCTGCGCAGGGGGTGGCCTCGCAATCCGTGAATCGGCGGAATCGCATCGATAAGCGGCTGCAATTGCGTGACATCGTTGACATTCGCGCCTATCAGGATCGCTGCGAGTGGGGTGCCGTTGGCGTCGGTGACGACACGGTGCTAGGAACCGGGTCGCGCTCGATCGGTGGGGATTGGCCCAGTTTTTGGCCCGCCCCAACGGCGCGAATCGATGATGAATCGACGGCGGCTCGCGAGAAGTCGATCTGGTCTGCTACGCGCAGCTTCGCGAGCAGCAACTCGTGCAAGCGGTCCCACACGCCGGCAGCCTGCCAGTCGCGTAAAGTCCCCTTCCCTGATACGTTCCACGCCATACCACTTGGGTCGCCAAGCTACCGTAGGCGTCTTTTTTTGTGTCGGCAGCAAACCGACATTTTCCACGGCTCTACAAGAAAGCTCACGGCACACACGCCCGGAGCTTCGGCGAGGGGCGAAGCAGTATAATTATTACCGCATGAGAAGCAGTTCCCACACGCGAGCGGCCAATGTCGTTCTTACATGATTGAAAAAATCAAGAAAGCTCTTGTAGCGAAGCAACCGATTAAGGCTCGCGAGATTGCTCGTGAGCTGAACGTCGATGCGTCACAGATTAATAAGATCTTGTATGCGAACGAGAATGATTTCGCTCGCAACGGCAAGTTCGAATGGTCTCTTCGCCCCCGCGAGTTGGTCATCGAATTTGCCAGGGGGAAATGGCTTACGGCTGCACGTTTCGAAGCCGCGCTGGACAGTGTCGAGTCGCCGCTGGAGTCGAACTATCCCGCCGTACTTTTCCGATTCTCTCAAGCGACCAAGGTGCTACTGGAGGCTGCCGCTCGTCTGCTATCGCTGTGTAACCAGCTTATCGAAGCCGGGAAATCGGTCACGATTGATTTTCAAGAGCGCAGCGTTTCCAGTTATCTAGATCGACTCGGCTTTTACAACCTGCTGCATAAGAGCGTCAAGGTTCTGCCGAAGCGGCCGAAGATTTCTATGGCCCAGACTCATGAAGGCGGGAGCGACTCAATCGTGGAGGTTAAGCCCATCGACCTTGCTCATCGCGACGAAAGCATTCCACATCGATTGAGTGAGTGCGTGCGGCAGCACGTCAAAGACGCTACGACGCCGGTCCACACAATCGTGTGCGAACTGTTCTCGAACATCTATGAGCATTCAAGTTCGTCGATCCCTGGGTTCGCTGCACTGCAGTTGTATGGCCGGGCTGTTGAGCCACACGTATCCACCGTTTTTTCGGATAGCGGCACTGGGATCATTGGTTCGCTCCTCCCCACCCTGCCGGCAGGGATAAGGAATGAACTGAAGAGGAGCGGCAAGGACATCGGGGTAGCGCTCATCGAAAAAATCTTTACCGAAGGTGGCCTCAGCCGTACTCAGGAAGAAGGGCGTGGGGCGGGCCTGTATTCGGCCGGCACATCCGCGGGTAAATTCAAAAATGGTGCCGTCCTCGTCCGACAGGAAACTTTCGAGGTCACGATTAAGTTCCAGAACGGTGAGCCGGTTTTCTCCCACCGACTTGGTTTGCGAAAGCTCGCCGGTACACAAATTTGCGTTAGGTTTGCCTTGACGCGTCTTGACGATGCCCGTTAAATTACGCCGATGAACCAGAACTCAAATTGTGTGACGATCCGACTGCGTGACCTCACGGGCAGTTCGCTACCCTTTGGCAATGCCCAAGGGAAGGACGTGTTCCGTAGCTTGAGCGCCATTGTCGAGAAGCATCCGAGCCCAACGACCTTCGAGATTTCGTTCGACGGCATCGAAGCAACGGACGCGTCGTTTGCACGGGAAAGCGTTGTGAACGCGGCAAAGTTCTACCAGGACCAGTATTACTTTTTCCTTACACAGCTTGAAGACAGGGATCTAATAGACAACTGGAAGTATGCCGCGCAAGCCAAAAAGCAACCCCTGATCATCTGGCACTCATATGCCAAGTTCGAGGTAATCGGTCCGGAGATGACCCCGGCGGCCAACGAACTCCTGACGTACGTCCTAGAGCATGGCAAAGTCGGCACAAGCCAAGTCGCCGCGGACCTAAACATTTCCGTGCCGAACGCCAGCACCCGTCTCAAAAAGCTGGTAACAGAAGGCTACCTCCTTCGGCGTGAAGATGCCGCCGACACCGGTGGGGTCGAATACATATACATGCCGATCGGGAAATCTGCATAAACCGCTTGATTTAACCAGAAGAAGCCGCTAGACTTGCACCAACTGTTCGAGGTCACCTTGGGTGCGGCCTTAAACAGCATCATTTAACCAGTTTCAGGAGCTTCACATGGGCAACCAAGAAGATCAGCGGCACAGCCACTCCATCCTCGTCGCGTTCGCTAACACGTCGTTCCGCAAAATCGAGATGGACGATCCCGTCCCGCTCGGCCGGCACATTCTGACGGCCTCGGGCCACCCGGCCGACTCGGACTTCAGCGTGTACAAAATCCTCAGCAGCGGCGACTTCGAAGACGTGCGCCTCGACGAAGAGATCGACCTGCGCCGTCCCGGCGCCGAGCGGTTCATCATTTTCGAGTCCGATCGGGATTTCAAGCTGACGCTGAATCAGCGTCAGCTGTTCTGGGGGCTCCCAGCCATTTCGGGTGCTGACCTTTATGCGCTTTCCGATGCCGGGGAAGACGTGGCGGTCTATCTCGTTTGTCCAGGCGCAGAAGATCGCCTGATCGAGCGTGGCGATAGCGTCGATCTGACTGCGCCTGGCGTCGAGCACTTCATCACGGCGAAGCGTCCTCGCGTGTTTGAGATCTATATCAACGGCCGCAAGACAATCTTGCACGACGCGCGCGTGACTTTCGAGCAACTCGTGGAACTCGCATTTCCTGGCGTACCGCCTCAACCGAACGTCACGTACTCGATTACGTATCGGAAGGTTGCGTCCTTCCCGCATGAAGGCGAGTTGGCACCGGGTGCATTTATCGAAGTTAAGAACGGGAGCGTCATCAATGTCAGCCGCACTATTCAATCGTAATCCGGACCTCAAGCGCCTGTGGCACGAGGGGTATCAGATCCGCGTTGAGAACGGCAACCTCGTGATGTACGACGTGCCTTATCTCAACGCCAGGGGCGAGATCAAGACGGGAAAGATCACCTCGACGTTATTGTTGTCTGGGGATATAACTCAGAAACCCGAACCGCACACGGTGCACTTCGAGGGGGAGTTCCCTTGCGACACAAGTGGCAGGTCCTTGAGTAGCATTGCAGCCGGGAATCAAGTCCCTGCCGATCTGCATGCAGTAATGGCGCACTATCTCTCGACCAAGCCTGACGAGAGAGGATATACGGACTACTACCAAAAGATGACGACGTACGCGAACATCATCTCGAGCTATGCCTCGGCAGTAGACAATACGGTGAGTGCCCGAAAAGTCTGGCAAGCGTTGCCGGACGAAGAGATCATCTTCAACTATCTCGAAAACGCCTCAGGCCGGGCCGGTATCGAGAAGCTTACCGAACGCCTGTCGAAAGAGAAAATCGCGATCGTTGGCGTCGGCGGAACAGGGTCATACATCCTCGATCAGATCGCGAAGACGCCCGTCCAAGAAATTCGACTGATCGATGGCGATGAGTTTTTGCAACACAACGCCTTCCGGGCACCCGGGGCGCCGACCATCGACCAGTTGCGCGAAGTGCCGAAAAAGGTTGATTATTTTCGGAGCATCTATAGCAACATGCATCGTGGCATAACCGCGCATGCGGTTGCCATCGATGCAACTTCGGTTCAGCTGCTCGACGGGATCACGTTCGCATTTCTTTGCATGGATGCAGGCCAATCTAAGCGAACCATCGTTGAGCGACTGGAGCACATGGGCGTGCCGTTCATCGACGTCGGCATGGGCTTGGACCTCACCGATGGCACCCTCGGGGGGATCTTGCGCGTCACACTAAGTACGCCAAAAGAACGGCAACATGCGCGCTCGAAAATTTCATTTGAAGAACGCAGCGGCGAGAATCTCTACGGGTCCAACATCCAGGTTGCCGACCTCAACGCTTTGAACGCAGCGTTAGCGGTGATTCGGTGGAAGCGGTATCTGGCGTTCTACCGTGATCTCGAGGGCGAGTTCAACAGTCTGTACACCGTCGACGGGAACTGTCTGGCAAACGGAGAGGCCGATGCTGCGTCATAAGCGACTTGAACCCAAGTTTGTGACTGAAGTCCCGCCGGAGCTCGATGACGGCATCCTATACGTCTCGATGGAGTATGGAACTGTACTGCACCGGTGCTGCTGCGGTTGTGGGGAAGAGGTCGTTACTCCGTTGACGCCGACTGATTGGAAACTCACTTTCGATGGCGTGGGCATTTCACTTTCACCATCGGTTGGCAACTGGAACTTGCCGTGCCAATCACATTACGTGATTAGTCGAAATGTCGTCCGAGAGGCAGGCCCGTGGACACGTCAGATGGTGGACGCAGAGGTGCGGCGTGATAAAGCAGCCAAAGCTCTGCACTACGGACATGGCGCTATTCCGTCTATCGATGCTGCACCTACCAACGTGGATACAGCACCGGACGCCAACGACGCCGCTCCCCCGACAAGACTCTCTGAAAGAGCAGGCATTCGAAGTCTTGTCGCCAGAATCGTTCGATGGATCTTGAACTAGAAGCGCGTCGAGCACGGCAGCGTCTAGACGGTTGTTGAAATGCGGAACGGGGAAACGGGCGCTACGAGCGATGCTCTAGGGATTGCACGCCCGTCGAACCGGTCGAGCTGCGGTAGCATCACCGCGCTGACAGAATTCACTGCACTGCATCTGATCGAAATCGGTCCGTTCGCCATAGAGCTCACGGCCGTTCTCGCCAACGATGGCGAGACGGATGAGCTGACACTGACGGAAGTCGGTAAGTTCTGTGTCAACCAAATAACGGTTGATCTGCAGTGGACTAGACTAAATCTGACAGTGGTTGGTTTCTCGTGCTGGCGCGCACTGCCGCGGAGGGCGTAGCCCGAAGCGGCAGTGCGCGCCGCAAACCGCAAGGAGTCCGCCATGACTCAGGAGCAGAAAGTCATTCACGCGAAGGTCGGCATGCTCGAGCTGGCCCGCCAACTCGGCAATGACCCTGCCTCGTTTTCACGTACAGCAACGGCGCCAATCTGATTCTCATGGGGCCGCCCGGCGGGGGCAAGTCGCATTTATCGTCGGCCATCGGACTGAGCCTGCTGGAGAATGGCTGGAAGGTTCTGTTCGCCCGCACCACCGATCTTGTGCAGCGCTTGCAGGTTGCGCGGCGCGAGCTGGCTCTCGAATCTGCCATCAACCGGCTGGATCGCTTCGATCTCCTTATCCTTGACGATTTTGCGTACGTCAGCAAGGACCAGGCGGAGACGTCGGTACTGTTCGAGTTGATCAGCGCACGGTATGAGCGGCGTTCGGTTCTCTTGACCGCAAATCAGCCGTTCGGCGAATGGACTAAGGTCTTCCCCGACCCGGCCATGACGGTGGCCGCGGTCGACCGGCTGGTCCATCACTCGACCATCTTCGAGCTCAACGTCGAAAGCTACCGACGGCGCACCGCCCTGCAGCGCAAGCAGCAGGGACCGGGACGTCCGGCCAGCTTCGCGACGCCAAACAACGTCGGCGTGCCGCCGCGCCCGGAGGAACAGCAATGACGAGCAACTCACAACCGAATGTCGTCGTTACGCAATCGATCTCACCGACTGACGCGCTGTTCTCATCCTGATTGACGCGCGGCGCACCCGATGCTCGCCAGCGTCAATCAACAACTGCGCGTCAATCAATAATCGCTTGCCAGCGTCAATCAACATCGGCATCATCAACCTCGCCGCGACATTCTCATCTTGTTTGTCGCGCGCCTATCATCCAGATTGTCGCGCCACAAAGTGATCGCCGTACTTGGCAACGAGCACTTGTGCGAGCAAGCCGGCAGTGGGGGTGCCCTTGTCGATCACATGGGGCGCAACGGGCTCCTGAATCAGCGTCTCGCAAGCCTTGCAGACCCACTTGCCACGGATGTGGCGCTCGACCGTGAACACCCCCGGCGTGTAGTCCAGCTTCTCGCTGATGTCCTCTCCGATACGCACGCGCTCGCAACCGCTGGCGCACGTGATGTCGTCGGGTTCGTGAGCGATGTCAGTGCGCGGCAACGGCCGACGCCACCAGCCACCTTGGAACACACTCACGCATCCACCATGGCAATATGTCGCCCAAATCCTTTTCCGCTCGAAAAAGGGAACTGCGATGAGACACCTAGACGTACCGGAGGGGTTTCCCCCGCGACACCGCGCCGCCCGTCGACTCTGGCGCTCAGCCGAAGGTTTGCGCGCGATTGTCGAATGACGTCTACGTCGTTGCCTAGTCAGATGATGAGCGGCTCGAGCGCTGGCTCCTGTGCGAGGACCTCGCGCACCAGCTTGTAGTCGTAACCAAGAAGGATGCTCTGGCGCACCCGGGCCAATCGCCATCCCAAACACTTGAGCGTGTCGTCGAAATTAGTGCGTCCGTACGGGACGCCTTGGCACCGAGGCGACGATGCTCAAAAATTCGTCGGAATCCAGCGAAGCGCCCCCGATCAGTCCGCCGTCGACATCCGGCTGGTCGAAGAGATCGCCCGCGGTTGTCGCTTTCACGCTGCCGCCGTAAAGGATCGATATCTCCAATAGTTCGGAAGACCTCGCGGCGAGGATCTGCCTCAGGAGTGAATGAACTTGCTGAGCTTGAGCCGAGCTTGCACTGCGCCCGGTCCCGATTGCCCATACCGGTTCGTAAGCCACGACAATTCGAACAGCTTGTTCGACAGTCAGCTTGTTCAGGACAGCCGTCAACTGACGCTCGACGATACTATTTGTCTCCCCGAGCTCCCGCTCACTCAGCGTCTCTCCAATGCACACCACCGGGACGATTCCAGCCTCGAGACATCGGAGCGCTTTCATGCCAACGACTTCCGACGATTCCCGATGATAGGTACGTCGCTCAGAATGTCCGACAAGTGCGTAGGAAACATCGAATTCGGACGCCATCCTTGACGAGATTTCGCCGGAGTATGCGCCCTCCGCATGCGCGGAAATATCCTGCACGCCCCACCGTACACGAGACCCCGTCAAAGCACTACGAACCTGCGGGATGTAAATAAACGGGACGCATACCCCGACCTCGCAGTGTTCGGGACCGGCGCCCATCGCTTCGGTGATGGTTCCGAGCAGACGTGAGTTGAATGCTGTCGCCCCATTCATCTTCCAGTTGCCTAATACGAGTTGCTTACGCATCGCGTTACCTCATCGTCGAGCGCCGGAGATATTAAGGCTGACCGGACGCCGAAATGCAGGCGGCGAAAAATCGCCGCGCTGTCATTTTCCTAGGTTGTAGAACGCCGACTCGCCCCGGGGATGCTGGCGATGTTGTTCAGATTTCCTTCGATCCGCAACAGCTAATTGGCATTGAAAACTCGGCTTGCCGCCGACAGCCAAGCCGTCTAGCTCCGACGGGTTTAGACCACACAGCAATATCTGCGGATCGTCACACGTCAGCAAACCCCGTCCGAGTTGTCAGAATCGATGCACGATACCTACTCCGGCTGCAAACATGCTTCGCGAGGACGACGGTGATGTCTGGAAGCCATCACCAATGGTCGCAGTCGCGTTGATGATCGACTTGCCGTTCGTTCCAAGGGTCTGCCCGTTTGCTCGCTGATACGCCTGCAGTGCGTAGAGACCCGTGCGCTTCGAGAGCGCGTAGTATTCGGACAAGTTGACCTGCTGATATTGCGCGCTGTTCGCGATCCCGTTTGATTTGGTGGCACGGGTGTAACTGTAGCCCGTAGCAAGGTCCCACGCTGCGGTCGGTTTCCAGTGCAGAACAAGGCCACCCGTGTTGAAAGTCGCCTGATTGCGGAACGACGATCCAATACCCGGAATGAACTGCACGTTCGAATAGGTAGCTGAAATGTCAAACTGGCTGTTGATTGTGTAGCCCGCGCCAACTGCGAAGCGCTGTTGTGCCTGAGCGGTTTGGTACCCGTTGGTCACAGCTGATACGCCTGCCTGGGCACCCGCGTTCGACGTCGTCGAATCAGTACCGAATGCGCCACCGTTGGCCGTCGAATTGTTGATCCGAGAGAAGCCGACAGCGACGCCGACAGGACCTTGAACGTACTGAACGGCTGCTGCCCATGTCGAACCCTGGTTCACGCTGCCGGGCACACCCGCGAATGAATACGAGCCGCTGAATTTAAAGCCATACAATGACGGCGACATGTACAGGAGGGTGTTGTTCGCTCGGTAGACCGTGTCGAGTCCGTCGAGGTCGCCCGGGTGAGCGCCGGAAAAACCGGTTAACCACGTAGTCGGGCTGTACGGCGACAGCAACTGGTAATACGACGCATACTGTCGGCCCGCCGTGAGCGAACCAAAAGTGTTGTTCGTCACGCCGACAAAGGACTGTCGATTAAACATCAAGCCGCTGACCGCCTGCGCACCTGTCGTACTGTTAAATCCCTCTTCCAGTGTGAAGATTGCCTTCGTGCCGCCCCCCAGATCTTCAGCACCCTTCAAACCGAAGCGGCTGCCCGCCCAGACGCCATTGATCATCTTGACGGCCGAATGACCACCCGAGGTCGAGCCTAGCGATGTAGAACTTGACTGATATCCGAAACCCGCATCGACAATGCCATACAGCGTCACGCTGCTCTGTGCAAAGACGGGGGGCGTGGACAGCAGCGCAGCGCTTACGAGTGCCAGCGTGGTTTTTGAGTGAACTCTTTTCATCTCCAAATCCTCTTATCGTTTATGTCGTTGTCGGTTACTGCGAAGAATTCGGGCGCAATCCGTGCAGCGACTGCGCCCGAAAAGTGCTATTGCCAGTGCAGCGTTCCTCGATTCGGCGAGCGAGATGAAGGATGGTGGGCAAGCCGAATTCAATTACGTCAGGCGGGAGTCGGCCCCTACCTCGCGCTGCGGTCTGTGCGATCTTTAGCGCGACAGAACGTTCACGTAAAAGGGCTGCCATCCCGTCGAGCAGCAGCACTGCTTCTTCTGGCGAGATGCAAAGCGAGAATGACCCGACCTGTTCGATCGACATGTGCGGCTCCAAAAATTTGAGACACAGCATTGCTAGGGCCTTCGCGCCTTACTACGAAAAAGATGCGAGCGTATGAAGGCAGTCACTGGTTACAAGGTTCGAAGCGTCGTGACCGGCATCCTGGCAGCCAAACCAACTTCATCGAGAACGCCCTGGCGCCGAATGCGGCGCCCCACGGACGTACATTAGCCAATCACCTTGTCCACTACTTCGCACAGACGTTTGAGCCGGTCCGTTGCATTGCCTGCGAGTTCACGATTGATGTCGACGCTGCCAATGACATTGCGCCAGACCGCACGTCCGGCGAGAAAGCCGGATGCCCCCTCCTTGCATGCCCATTCAACCGCGACCGGAAACTCGTCGGGCGAAACACCGGAGGACAATACGACCCACGGCCCCTTCACTACTTTCGTGATTTCCGCGCACTCTTCTCGGACAACCCGCTCACCGCCTTTGCCGTGTCGGGGAACCTCCGCCTTGTACAGATCGGCACCCAAGGAACCGAGTTCACGGGCTGCAGCAAGGACGCCGAGATTCATGTCCCAGTCACGCCCATCACGCGCCTTCTTCGATACCGGTTCGATGATGCTGATCAGGCCCGCTGCCTTGCAACGTGACACGAAATCACTAACCATCGCCTGCCGGCGCTCCGCAGATTCGTCCGGACGCCACGGCACGAGGAGCTTCAGCGCGACGGCCCCGTCTTTCTTCACTTCATCAGGCCGGACCTCCTCATCGATCTCCACGTCGGCGACGATCTCGTCCTCGCTTGCGATAAAACGGTCCGCTGCTGCAATGAGGCCACAGTTCGGGGCGACTACCTTGTCGTCAATCGCACGTCTCCATGCGAACTGACGGTCAATCAGCACACCCGACGCGTACGGCGTAAGAGCCTTCAGCGCGGCCAGCTTGAAGTCGATGAGAGTTTTGTCGGACACGGGTTCAGACTGATTTTCCGCGAACATTGCGCGCATCGATTCACGCTGATCAATAGCAAGCATCGCAAATGCACCCGAGGGGAGCTGCAAGGAATTGAGAGAGGGAATGCCAGACATCGTTGTCTCCGGGATTACGGTCAACTGTGACCGATGGACTTGCTGGGGTTAGGTGGCGCACATGCGCCACACAGAAACATTCAGTGACGGCGCACGATCAGTACCTTCGTGAGTGCTGATTCACTGAGGTAATCGATTACCCAATAAGGTAATCGATTACCCAAGATCGGTCAAGAAAACACACCATAGGGTTTACGTCCGGAAATTTGTCGTTGTAATCAAAAAATGGAGTCGAACTCAAGCAGAGTCGCGAATGACTAGCCTGTGCGCAAACAGCGTGGTTGTGCGTTGTCGGGAGCGGAGCGTGTCATGTTCCCGGAGAAGCTCGGCAATCGCGGGCCCAAACTCCTGTACTGGAACACTGACCGTGGTCAGCCAAGGAGCGAGCCAGTGATTGAGCCTGTTATCGTCGAACCCCGCAAGAGCGAGATCGTCAGGAACCCGGAGTTGCAACTCCTCTGCCGCCCGATGAACGCCATATGCGATCGCGTCATTCCCGCAGAAGATCGCGCGGGGACGTCGTTTCGCGCCGAGCAGTTTGAGCGCACATTTATAGCCTTCTTCCGACGTCAAACGACTCTCCACGCACCGAGACGCAGGAAGCCTGATTCCCTCTTCGGCCATCCGTTCCCTAAAGCCTTGAAGGCGTTCCCGACTTGCCGCGTACTCCTGAGGTCCGTGAATCACGGCGCAGTCCTGATAACCGCGCGCCAGAAAATGCGAAGCCATGTCCCGACCCGCCGCGTGATTATCGATGCCAACGAAATCACCAATGATGTTCGCTGGCGGACGACGACTGACAAACACCAGCGGCATGCCGGCTTCAGACATTTTCCGAAGTCCAGGGCTGTCAACTGCGCCGAGCAGGACGACAGCGGAGATTCCCCGGCTGGTCAACTGGACAAGGTACTCGTCCTGAATTTCGGGGTTCTCATGCGTATTGCACAGAAGCATCGATAAGCCGGCGCTTCGCAGCGCCGGCTCAAGCGACGATGTGACGTCTGCACAGAACTCATTGGTAGCGTCCGGGATAAGCAACGCGACCGCGCGCGCCGACGACGTGCGCAGCGACCGGCCAAGTTCCGATGGTGTGTAGTTCAACTCCCGCGCGGCGTCCAGCACCCGCTTTGCCGTATCAGCGGTGAACTTCGTCGGTTCCTTGCCTGCAAAGACCCGCGAAACAGTTGCGACCGAAACGTTCGCAAGTCGCGCGACATCGACCACCTTGGCCCGCTTTTGCACAGTGTCCATAAGTACGCACATACCCCCTGTGGACCTAGGGTAATCGATTCCCTCCCCCAACGTCAAATGAAGACACGGCCTGCTCGCGATCCGCATGTCCGATTGTCAGCTGGATCACCACCGTGAGAATTGCCGTGACCGTCAGACAGCCTGCGAGGAAGAACATGGGCGCAAGGGTACTACCGGTTGCATCGCGGATTGCAGGCACGGCGGTCTGGGCGACGAAGCCACCGAGACTTCCGATCGAGTTGATTGCGGCCAGCCCGACGGCAGCCGAGCGGCCCTTCAGAAAAATCGACGGTAAAGTCCAGAAGATCGGTTGCGCCGAAAAGATCGCACCGGCCGCTACACACAGCAGGACGAATTTCATGACGTTGCCCGGAATCACAACACTGCCCGCAAGACTGCCCGCCGCGATTAGCACAGGTACCACGATATGGAGCGTCTTCTCTCCGGTCCTGGCCGAGCTGCGCGGCACGAACCACAATGCCAGGATACTGCATACCCACGGGAGAATATTCACCACGCCGTTGACCGTATTCGACACGCCGAAATTCTTAACCACCGTGGGCAGCCAGTATGCAAGACCATAGCCCGCCAGCGGAAAGCCAATGAAGGCGAGCGCGATCAGCAGGACGCGACCGTCCAGCAGCGCGGCCAGCACCGAGGCGTGCTCGACCTTGTGCAGCCCCCGATCCTCCGACGACAGTTCCGCCTGGAGCCACTGCTTTTCGTCCTGGTTCATGAAGTGGCTGGACATCGGATTGTCCGGCAGCTTCGTGAATGCGGCGACCGAGAGCAGAACGGCTGGCGCGCCCGTGCAGATGAAGACCCACTGCCAGCCCTTGAGGCCGAGTGTTCCATTCAGCATATCGAGCAGCGCGCCACACAACGGCGCGCCAATCATGTTCGCCACCACGCTGGCCATCAGAAAGAGACCAATCATCCGGGCCCGCCGCGAACGGGGAAGCCAGACCGTCAGCAGGTACAGGACACCTGGGAAGAAGCCCGCCTCGCAAACGCCCAGCAAGAAGCGCAGCACATAGAACGATGTGCGCCCCTCACTGAAACCCAAGGCAATTGTCACCATACCCCAGGTGAGCAGGATCCGGGCGAACCAGCGGCGCGGTCCGAACCGGCCAAGCATGATGTTGCTGGGAACTTCGCACAGGAAGTAGCCGATAAAGAACAGTGACGCGCCCAGACCATAGGCATACTCGGACAGACCTATATCCGCGGCCATCTGAAGTTTGGCGAAACTGACGTTCTGCCGGTCGATATATGCCACAAGATACATGACGGCGAGCCACGGCATGACATGCCGCATGAATTTCGCAGCAACACTTGCCTCTAGGGCCGTTGAATCCATCTGATTTCTCATGATCTGTCTCCTCTATGCAATTCGTCCCAATGACGAATCAGCGCATTGCCTGAATGATTGCTTTCGTGACATCTTGCGTTTTCGCCGAACCACCCTGATCTGCGGTGAGAGCTAAGCGACTTGCGGTCACCCTCTCGATTGCATTCAGTATTGATGTGGCTGCTTCACGCTGCCCAAGGTGATCCAGCATCATTGCGCCTGACCAGACAGTCGCAATAGGGTTTGCGATTCCCTTGCCTGCGATGTCAGGCGCAGAACCGTGGACAGGTTCGAACATCGACGGTACATCCCCGGTGGGGTTGATATTTGCAGAGGCGGCGTAGCCGAGTCCGCCCTGAATCGCAGCTCCGAGGTCGGTCAGGATGTCTCCAAACAGGTTGGAAGCAACCACGACGTCGAGAGATTCGGGCTGCATGACAAAGCGCGCAGCCATCGCGTCGATGTGATACCTCGTGACACTGACATCCGGATACTCGGCCGCAAGTTCGTCTGTGACCTCGTCCCAGAACACCATTGAATGCTGTTGTGCGTTCGACTTTGTCACCGACGCGAGCTTCTTCGAGCGACGTTGCGCAGCCTCGAACCCATAGCGAAGAATCCTTTCGACGCCACGGCGCGTAAAGATAGAAGTCTCCACCGCGACCTCGTGGCCCGTGCCCTTGTGCACCCGGCCACCTGCCCCGCTGTATTCGCCCTCAGTATTTTCGCGAACACACAGTATGTCGAAATGATCCTTACGCAGTGGTCCCTGGACGCCTGCAAGGAGTCGATGCGGTCGCGCGTTGACATACAAATCGAATGCCTTTCGGATCGGTAGCAGCAACCCGTGAAGTGACACCGAGTCCGCGACCCGACTGGGCCAACCGACAGCACCCAGCAGGATTGCGTCGAACGGCCGAAGTGTTTCGATGCCGTCCGCGGGCATCATCGCTCCATGTTCGAGGTAATGCTCGCACGACCACGGGAACGTCTCTCCATCCAAACTGAACCCGTGCTGTCCGGCAGCCTCGAGCAGTACAGACCACGCGGCCTGTACAACGTCTACACCAATTCCATCACCGGGAATCAGAGCGATTCTGTACTTTTTCATATTCCACTCCCGTTGATATCTCAGGTGCCCAATCCACCCAGACAGGTATATTTGATGTGCATGAAGTCTTCGATTCCGTACTTCGAGCCTTCACGCCCCATACCTGACTCCTTGTAGCCACCGAACGGAGCAACTTCGGTTGTAACAAGTCCCTCGTTCACCCCGACGATTCCGTATTCAAGCTCTCGTGAAACTCGGAATGCACGGCCAAGATCTCGGGTATAGAAGTAGCATGCAAGGCCGTATTCTGTGTCGTTGGCCAGCCTGATTGCCTCTTCCTCGGAATCGAACCGGAAGATGGGAGCAATCGGACCAAATATCTCCTCTCTGGCGAATCGCATGGATGCGTTCGCTTCGGAGATCACTGTGGGTTGAAAGAAGAGTCCACCAAGTTGGTGCGAGTCCCCACCGGCTACAACCTTCCCGCCCTTCGCGCGTGCATCCTCGACGAACTCCCTGATCTTTGCGACAGCAGCTTCATCGATGAGCGGTCCCTGCGTCGTGCCATCGCGTAGTCCACTTCCGACTTTCAGATCGTTTGTGGCCGCTACAAAGGCCTTCACAAAATCGTCGTAGATTCCCGACTGCACATAGAGCCTGTTCGTGCATACACATGTCTGCCCGGCATTGCGGAACTTTGCAGCTATCGCACCCGCCACGGCAGAAGGAAGATCAGCGTCATCGAATACAATGAACGGCGCGTTGCCGCCCAGTTCCATCGATACTTTCTTCACCGTATCCGCGCTTTGCCGCATCAGGATCTTTCCGACTTCCGTCGAACCAGTGAACGTGATCTTCTTCACCACCGGGTTCGAAGTCAGTTCAGCGCCGATCTCTCGCGCTGAACCCGTGATGATGTTCAAGACGCCGCGGGGAATGCCAACCTGCTCGGCCAGGACACCCCACGCAAGTCCTGAATAAGGTGTCTGCGTGGCGGGCTTCGCAACGATGGTGCACCCAGCCGCCAATGCCGGTCCAATCTTGCGCGCGAGCATGGAGGACGGAAAATTCCAGGGCGTAATCGCCCCGACAACGCCGACGGGTTCCCGAGTCGCAAGCAGAGTCCTCCCTTTCCAGGGAGACGGGATCACGTCGCCATAGACGCGTCTGGCTTCTTCCGCAAACCACTGAATGTACGCGGCGCTCATGCCAACCTCGCCCTTTGCTTCAGCGAGCGGTTTGCCCTGCTCACGTGTGAGAAGTTCTCCCAGGGCGTTCTGATTGTCCATAATCGCAACCGAAAGATCGCGCAACATCTTCGCGCGCTCAGCGGCCGTCAGAGAGCGAAACGAAAGATACGCCGCCTGAGCGGCATCAATAGCCTGCCTTGTTTCGACAGAGCCCGAGTCGGGTACGGTACCGATCGTCTCGCCGGTGGCGGGATCGGTTACTGTCGCGGCCGACTTGTCGTGCGCGTCAACCCAGGAGCCGTTGATATAGTTCTTCTCTCGTCTGAAATCTTTCCAGTCAAGCATTGCTGCTCTCCATCATTTCAACATTGATCGGTGTGCAAACACACCGATGGACCGTTCAACTCGCCGTGTAACCACCGTCCACGGGAATGGTCACGCCGTTGATGAGTTGCGATGCCGACGAGGCGAGGAATATCGCGGTGCCCGCCAGATCCTCCGGGTTGGCCCACTGTCCACCTGGGATGCGTGCAACGACCTTATTGTTGAACTCCGGGTTCTCTCGTCCGCCCCGGCTGATCTCCGTCTTGATCCAGCCCGGCGCGATTGCGTTAACACGGATACCGTCTTCTGCGAATGAGATCGCGAGCGACTTCGTCAACGAAACCACGGCCGTCTTGGCGGCGGCATACGCCGGCACCTGTGGCGCGCCGAAGTAGGAGTACATGGATCCGATATTGATCAGGCAGCCCTTGGACGCCTTCAGATGCGGACGGAACGCATTTGCGAGCCGAAGATTGCCCACCAGATGAATGTCGAGAATGTCCTTGAACACTTCGGGTTTGTATTCCTCCCAGCGTGCAAGACGGCCCGCGCAGTGAATCACGGCGTCGAGTTTTTCAATACGATCTGCAAGCGCCTGCACCGCCTCGTCATCTCTGACGTCAAGCGCCTCATAGCGAATACGGCTGTCCTGTCCGTCTTTCGGAGGAGCCAGATCGACGACGATCACCGACGCGCCATGATCCAGGAAGGCTTTGGCGAAGGCGCCACCGATCCCTCCTGTGCCGCCCGTGATCAGAACGGTCTTTCCTGCCACACTAAAATCAGGTGCTATGTTCATATCCATACCTTCTACAGAAGCGCCGCTTAGCGGCAAAAAGATTGTTAGCTAGTGCAAAGTGGCGATGCACGGTGTGCTGACGTTGGCCAGCCCATTGGACTGCGTAACGGCAAGCCCCTCCTCGTTGAAAAGATGACAATGCCCTGCAGAAATCCGGAGCTTCAGAACGTCACCCACCTTGACCTTTGATGTTCCTTCGAGAACGGCGATCACGTTCTCGCCCGATTGCAAGCGTGTGACGACCTGCGTTTCGCTACCCAGTCGCTCGACGACGAGAACTTCTGCTGGCAACGTGATGGCGTACTGCTCAGAAACCAGACGGTCTGGACGTACCCCCAACGTCACAGTTCCCCCCTTTTTGATAGACGGATCAGCGATGCCAGAGAAGCCGAAAACGACCCCGTCTCCCAATGCAACTTCGATTCGATCGTCCAGGCGAGCTAGCACGCGAGCCTTTAGGAAGTTCATTTTCGGAGATCCGATAAACCCCGCTACAAAAAGATTTCTCGGGTGGTTGTAAAGCTCCATGGGCGACCCAACCTGTTCAATCCGTCCGCCGTTAAGCACCACGATCTTGTCTGCGAGCGTCATCGCCTCGACCTGATCGTGAGTGACGTAAATCATGGTGGCGTCGAGCGTCTGATGCAGCCGTGCGATCTCGATACGCATCTGTCCGCGCAACGCTGCGTCCAAGTTGGACAGCGGCTCGTCAAACAGGAATAGTCGCGGGTTGCGAACAATCGCCCGCCCGATGGCAACACGTTGCCGCTGGCCTCCCGAGAGTTCTTTAGGTCTTCGGTCAAGCAGATGCTCAAGCTGCAGCACCTTGGCTGCATCCAGCACTTTCCTTTGAATGGTCGCGTTGTCGACCTTCGCCATCTTCAGGCCGAAGCCCATGTTTTCGCGTACGGTCTTATGGGGGTAAAGCGCGTAAGACTGAAAAACCATTGCGATCTGACGGTCTGCAGGGGAAAGATCGTTAACAACCTTTCCGTCGATGGCGACCGTCCCGCCAGAGATATCCTCCAAACCGGCGATCATCCGCAGCAGGGTCGACTTTCCACAACCGGAAGGTCCAACAAAGACAACGAACTCGCGGTCGGTGATCTCGAGATCGATACCCTTGATAACGTCGGTTGACGCAAAGGACTTCTTAACTTGAGACAGGGTGATTTTCGCCACCTTCGGCACCTTGATCTGTATGCGTTAGAAGAAGGCTATCGGGCGCAATGGCGAACCCGAGCCATTCTGGATAGGGAGAGGTGCGGCAAACAGGAAACAACTGCGAGGCAGGTTTTCCATACGCGCAACACACTCAAGAATCAGTATTCCATTGGGTAACCAGTACCGGCCGTGCCCCGGGTCATCACCGAGCTTCCCGTCGACAATTGGGATTTCGCAGGCGATGGTATCGGCGCCCACTGCCCGTACTCCTCGCTCGAAAAAGAGCCTAGCAACCCCTTCGTCCATACCCGGCTGGTTCGTTTCATAGAACTGGGCCGCTGCATCCGTGCGCCAATGCCTCTGTAGCCAACCGAAGTTCACCAACGCAATCTCATCCTTTCCAACCGGGGCGCCGTGTATTTCCTCATAGGCCAGAATGTCAGCCATGCCCAACGTCTGACCCGGTTGCCAGTCCCTGTCCGAGAAGTCATAAACGCGGGCAACCGAAATCAGCCTGTCGGCAGGGAAGGTGTCAATGGTTTCGTCCATCCTGTCCGGGTGAATATGCGCGGGAGCATCGCAGTGGCAGCCCGTGTGCTCCGCCAAGGCGAGGGACTGACAGTAATAACCGTTGCGCGCGTGCGTTACCGTCTGGTCAATCACCAGGTGCGGGTGGGTTGGGAACTTGGGTATACCCCGCTCCAGTTTGGGCGCGAGATCCACTGATCGCATCTGCGTTATAAGGCGTTGGAGCGCTTCAACTTTGTCGTGCTCGTCCATATCCTTTCCTTGTCTCTCGATTGGAGTGCCCGTCACCAATCCCTCAGGCATTTGTCCACCTCACTACGGGACGGAAACGTGTCGCGTCCACCTGCGCGGGTACACTTCAGCGCGGCAGCGACAGCCCCAAACCGCAGCGCTTCCTCCGCGGTCCGGCGCTCTGCGAGGGCAAGCGCGAAGGCGCCATGAAAGACGTCGCCGGCGCCAAGAGTCTCTCTCGGCGTCACAGGAAAAGCTTCCATATGCCGAACGTCGCCGGATGCATCAATCCACGCGACACCCTTACCGCCGAGCGTCACTGCCACGAAGGGGGCGTGCCTCGCCGCCCGTTGCAATCCCAGCTCGACGTTGTCGGTGCCGAACAGGCCAGACAACCCTTGCTCCGAAAACACTGCGTGCGACGCTGCCTCGACGGCCTTAATCAAGTTCGTGTCGTTCGAAATATCAGCATCGAGCACCCCGGGCACGCCTTGAGTTCGTGCCGCCGATAGTGCAGCTACTGCACCTTCGATCCATCGGTTGTCCGCGAGCACCGCATCAGCGGACAGGATGCTTTCCATCGGTAACCACGATGCGTCCGCGTCCAAAAGCGGAGACCTATACAGAATGATGGCGCGGTCGCCGTTGCCATCGCTCAGCACAATCGAATGTGAAGAAATTGCCCCTTCAATGCAGGCCGCAAAGACCTCGATCTGCTCACGCTTCAGTCCACTGACGATGTGTTCCCCGATCTCGTCGTCGCCAACGCGACCGAACCACATCGCGTCCCCACCGAGCCGCCTGGCTGCGGCTGCAGCATTTGCCGCCATACCCCCACCGCTCTCCCCGTATGAATGCGCTGCCACCTTGATATCGCGCGACGGCAAACTTTCCACCGTATAAATCCGATCGAGGACGGCACCGCCCACGCATGCAACTTTTGCTCTCACTTGACCGCTCCAGTAACGAGACCTTTGACGAGCGAGCGTGACGCAAGCCAACCCACAGCAAGTACAGGAAGTACCGCGAGAATTGCTGCCGCAGACATGCGCGCCCAGCTTTGCCCTTCGGTCGACAGGAACGAGGCCATAAAGACAGGCAGCGTTGCCGCATTGCGACCTGTCAGGTTGACGGCAAAAAAGAACTCGTTCCACGTGAGTATGAAGAGCAGAAATGCTGTCGTCGCAATGCCACCTCGGGCAAGCGGCAAAACCAGTTCAGTCAGAATGACCCTGTGCGGCGTGTTTTCCATCAATGCCGCCTCGATGAGTTCATAAGGAACATCCCGGAAGAATGACCGCATCAGCCAGAGCACAAGCGGGATGTTGAATGCCGTATAAATAATGACCAGACCGACCAGTGAGTCGATCATTCCCAGGCGCGTATAAAGCAGGAAGATAGGAACAATCACCGCAACTGCGGGCATGAATCGGGTCGAAATCGCAAAAGACAGAATGTCGTTTGCTTTCTTTCCCGGGAAAAATGCCAGCTTGTAAGCAGCCGGAACACCCAGCACGAATGCAGCAAGGGTCGACGCAACAACCACGATCACGGTATTGAGAAAAAAGTGAAGGTAGTCACCGTGCAGGACCTCCGCATAGTGCTCAATCGTGAGTGGCACGAAAAACGATGGCGGAACTGC
This sequence comes from Burkholderia sp. MR1-5-21, assembly GCF_053427715.1. NCBI lineage: Bacteria > Pseudomonadati > Pseudomonadota > Betaproteobacteria > Burkholderiales > Burkholderiaceae > Burkholderia > Burkholderia sp. MR1-5-21. Next base: position 237,731 of record NZ_JBSAXD010000009.1, on the reverse strand, counting down.
AATTGCATCAGTTTCACTTTTAAAACCGGTAAATATCGTCCAGAAGATCGGGAAACACATCAGGATCGCAACCGCAAACGTCACGATAACGATAGGAAGCTGTCTGGGTGCTCGCATTTCAGTTCCTCTCCATGTGTGGGCGAACATACGCGAGCAGGCCCATTGCAACGATGGTCGTCATGAACGCCGCTATCAGGCCGCCCGCCGCCGCACGGCCAATTTCATACTGTTCTGTCAGTACGCGGTACACGCTGAACATCAGGTTCGTCGTCTGGTTACCTGGTCCGCCGTACGTGCCAACATAGATCGGGCCAAAAACTGGAAGCAGGAGAATGGCCTCGATCAGCACACCAACCGTCAGATAGGGAACGAGATGCGGCAGGGTGATGTGCATAAACTGGTTACGCGAATTAGCCCCATCGATCCTTGCCGCCTCCAAGGTTTCCTGTGACACGGTCTGCAGGCCCGCCAGCAGGATCAGCATCATGAACGGTGACCATTGCCAGACAATCATCAGCATCACTGCCGTGCGCGGGACAACAGTAATAAGATCGACCGGCTGAAAACCGATGGAGGTAATAGCCCAGTTCAAAAGACCATAGATCGGGTTAAGGATCATCGTCTTCCAGATAATCGGATTTACCGTCTCCATGATCAGGAATGGTGCGAACATCAAGGAGTAAGCGCCCCCCCTTCCCCAGCGTAACTGGTTCAGCAGAAGTGCAAGTCCCAGCCCAACAACAGTAGTCAAAGTTGCCGGCACTACCGAGAAAAGCACCGTATTAACAATCGCGGTACGAAAGACGGAATCTGACAATACGAACGCGAAGTTTGCCAGCCCTACGAAACGTACGGGCCGCGCCGGATACAGCAAGTTCCAGGAGTGGAAGCTGAAGTAAAGCGTTGCGATGAGCGGCACTTGAGTCACGATGATCAGATAACTGATCGCCGGAATCGTCGCCCATCGCGTCGGCGCGAGCCGACTGGGACGGACCGCCCGACCGGATGCCTCGGCCGGCGGGTTAGTTGTGACAGTTGCAGTAGTCATGGCGGTTCGTCTCTCTGCCGACTCAGTTCTTCAGGTAGCCAGCGTCTGTCATTACTCTGGTGGCGACATCCTGCGAACGCTTGAGCGCCTCATCGACCGATTCGCTGCCAGCGATGACGGCCGAGAAGTTCTGCCCAAATGCCGCCGCCCATTCCGCATATTCCGGAATGTCGACTTGTGCGAGCCCTGTGTACGGGACAGGATCTTTGGCTGGCTTGGTGATATCGGCTGTCGAAATCGCCTTGAACACCATTGGCGCAAACGGGGCTACCTTCAGATAGTCCTCACGAGCGTATGTCGATTTCCTTGTCCCCGGAGGGATACGAACCGCGCCTTCAGTCTTGGCGACCAGGTCTACATAGTCTTTTGACGTCGCCCAGCGGATGAATTCGAATGCCTCGCTCTGCTGCTTTGAACTGCTGACGATGCCCAATGCCCATGTGTATAGCCACGCTGAACCGTTCTTTGAGCCCTCGTTCGGCGCAAAGGCGTATCCGATCTTGTCCGATACCTTTGAAGTCTTCGGATCCGCGAGGAAACCCGCACCAACCGTCGCGTCGACCCAAATTGCCGCGCGTCCCTGCGACATCAGCGTGAGTGCTTCGTTGAAGCCAATACTGGTCGCACCTGGCGCGCCACACTTCTTGACGAGGTCTGTGTAGGCAACAAACGCGTTGCGGAACTGCGGACTTGTGATCTGTGGACGCCAGCTTTGGTCGAACCATCTGGCGCCGTACGAGTGCATGAACGCGATAAACGGCGCAAGCTGCCCGTAGTCGGGTACCCCCTTCATCGCGATGCCATAGATGCCGTCCGCTGGTTTGTTAAGAGTGCAGGCAAATTTTTTGATGTCACCCCACGTCGGCTGCTCCGGCATCGTCAAGCCCGCGGCTTTGAACAGATCCTTGCGATACATAGTGAATGAACTCTCGCCGTAGAACGGCAGCGCATACAACTGTCCGTCAACAGTGAGCGCTTTCCGGATCGTCGGAATGATGTCGTCCAGGTCGTAAGCGGTGCGTGCCTGCGCAGTGAGCCCCGCAAACATGGGATTGAGCGGAGCCAGCCATTTGTTAGCAGCCCAACCGGCCTGGACTTCGTAAGGGCCCACCGTGACGACGTCATAGCGTCCGCCATGGACGGCAACATCCTGCGTGATGTTCTGTCGCAGCACCTGGTCTGGAAGAACAACGAACTTGACGTTGATATCAGGGTGCTGCTTCGTGAACTCGGCGCTCAATTTTTGCATCAGCGCCATATCAGGGTTGTTCACCGTCGCGACCGTGATAGTCCCGGCCTGGGCCGCAGCCGCAAGCGCAAGACTGAACCCACCAGCAATGAACTTTTTCACGTCTCCTCCGTATAGGACGTGGACCGACAGGCCTCTTATCCGTGATCCACTCAGGGTAATCGATTACCTATTGCGTGAAGGTTAATCGATTACCCGTTACAGGTCAACGGCACATTAACTGGGGTTTACGCGAGGCTGAGGGGGCTTGCCGACAACACTCCGCGACTGCCGCCCCATCAAGTCTCAGGCGTACACAAGGCTCTCGGCCATTCATCTTTGGCTAAAACACGCGTAATGTAAGGGGTGGGAATCATTGCGAACTCGCTGTCGCAATCCTCCGTTCGTATATCTCGGAGGAGAATCTCTGGATCCTCAAGCATCACGCTGTATTCCAGGGGTACTACTACTATCACCACGTCGGTCGCAACCGGAATGAGCGGGATCGCTATCGCGACCATCCGCTGTATCAGCGCGCCGTCGACTGGTGTGAGAAATGGGATCAGGTTTCGTTCGATCCCGACTACGACAACCTGCCCTTGGAGTTCTTCGAACCGATGGTGCGCAAGCTCTTCGCGCGCAACAAGTTTCGGTAGGGCAACTGATTCTCGACGGCGGTGATGCCGCACACTCGAACGGAGTGCGGCGTCCAAAATCGCGCAAGGTGATCGCACGGTGCCCTGTAGAGGGTTGGCCGGTAATCGAAAATATCTGAAGCTTCAGATATTCACGAATCCCGGGCGACCCTCAACTGGTCCGGTGCCACGCTGACCTACGACGCGAACGGCAAGCTCACCGGTGACGGCAGTCTCACGTATGGGCGGAACTCGCGCGGCCGGCTCGTCTCGCTGGCCGGGACGGCGACCGCGAGCCTTGCCTACGATACGCCGGGGCGGCGAGCCGGCAAGACGGTAAGCGGGGCAGCGACGAATTTCCTCTACGATGGGCCGAACGTGGTGAAGGAACTGGCGAGCGCCACGCCGGCTGCGAAACTGCTGGCCGGGTTTGAGATCGACGAGGTCTCCCAACGCACGATTGCGACCGCGTTGGGCACATGACAACAATGATTGAAAGGAATGTGCCAGAGTTCGAGTACAGATGGACAGATAGCGGTTGTTCCAGCCACCGCCCTGCGGCTCATCTGGCAGCGGCCAGAACCGCGCACCGTGAAAATGTGTATCTGGCACATCCTGTTTTTTCTACTGCGTCAGCGGCGGAGCACACGCATGCGCGGCTGCTCCGCCTCGGCGCCTGCATGGCTAATCTTGGCGTTTTGCCGCCACACCACGAATTGCCGATATTTTTTGACCGAGCCTACTCTGTCTGACAGGCGTGTGCGGCTCAATCACCGGCCGTAACGGTGCGTTCAGTTGTTCCTCGCTAAGGCCATGAGCGAGCGCATTGGCCACATATCGGACGAGTCGTCTATCGTATTCGAGTAGCCTCTCGCGAAGCTTCTCATTTTCCGCCTTCAGATTCGAAATGCGGTGATCAGTGTAGTCACTGGCAGATGCTTTACGCCGTCCGTGCGCCCTATCCCCTCCATTGCGTTCCGCGAATTTTTGCAAATACGCATCCTTGATTGCCTGTCGCTTTTCGAGGGTCTGTCGGCTCCACTGGACATGCAGATGCTTCGAAGCCAATCCCACGACATCGCTCCAAGTCATGGGAATGCCAACTGGCCACTCGCCAATCAGTCTTGCGATCAAACGTGCGTTTGCCTCTGAAAGCCGCGGGTGTCGTTTTGCGCGACGGACGCGTGCTCCTGACTGCGCATTTCCCTTCATTTCGGCTCCTCTTCGATCATGACCGGGATCTGCACCAGGGTCCCATCCGGAATGGACTCGTCATTGTGAACTGCCAGAATCGCGGTTGCCCGCTTCAGCGTCAGCATCTGATGTTCCAGCCAGTTATCGGCACCATAGCTGCCGTCACGCTGCTCCGCTTCGGCAAGTCGAAGCAGAAGAGCGGATTCGCGGTGAATATCCTGTGCCTTCTGCCTTTGCGCTTGATTTCCCTTTTCTAGCAGATGCTCGTTACAGGTCACACAATCCCTGTGTCTGTCGCACGGGATCGCCGACAAATCCTGAATGCACATCCCCAAATCCGTCACGTGAGTAGACGCTACCGCTGAGTTCACGAACTCAGCTCGACGAACGGGGTTCTTGATCCGGCGCAGCGTATTGCTAACGCTACCGATCATCTCCCCCTTTTCGAGACGTTCGCGAGTGCGTTTCGCCAGCTCGAAACCCGTCTGATGATCATATGCGGAATTATCCTTGATCGACTTTCTTCCCATCCACCGACTGATCTCCAACTGCGACAATCCGCCTTCGTGGGCAAAGTTGTTCAGCCAATGACGAAATTGATGCGTTGTGCCACGAATCGGTGTTCCGTCTGAACCGACATACTTCAAGCGACTGAATATTGACAGTGTCCCGTCAAGAGAACTGCCTTCATCACTCCGATCGCTGAGATAGTCGTCGATCTGACCTTGAGTCAACAGTGTCGCCGTACCATTGAGCGTGGAACGCCGCCCTCCCACAAAATTGACACCTATTACAAAAAGACACTCATGTAATCGGAAATGCACCTGCCCGTCTGGAAATACTATCGAAGCAGAAGAACGACGAATAATTTCCCCGACCAGGTGTCTTTTTTCGACAGCCAGAATCTCTCCACGACTACGACCGCGCAAGTGCGTTTCTGGCCGCATTGTTGTTAGCGGCAATTTTGCCAGACGAGCGAACTGGTAACCGCCCTGTCTTCCATGCGTGATCCCAATAGCAGACGCAACCTCTGCCATGCTTAACAGCGCGCGATCATCCATCGAATGCCACGGCTCCGGCAAAATGGTCGAGCCTGGATGTTCATTCATATATCGGGCGATCTCTACGAACGGAGCAGTAATCGACAGGATGTCACCGATCGCACGCCGCGCAACGTCCACCATTGCTGTTGGTAGCCACTTGATTTCGATCGCTTCGAGCCGCCTCTTTTCTGGAATGTATCGCAGTCCACTTCGAATTATCTGTTGACCGAATCTGTCTAGCACAGGCACGCCGTGCACATCGACCTGCGCCTCTTCGACCCATGTATCCCGTGGCAACGTTAGCAGTTCGTTACACCGGAAGCCACCGCACAAAAACAGTTCGATCGCACGCTGACGCAAAAGATCGGCCGATGAAAGGTCGGACCGGTTCGAAATATCTGCCAAAGCGTCCATGATGTCATCGGTAGGCAACCGATCAAGCCTTCGCTCGAAGAATTGATCGCTTGTTCTGTCCTGCAGCGCTCCGCCAGCGTATGTGTCACGCGAGATAGGATTAACCCAGTTCAGCCTCACCGGAGCCAGATATTCACGGTCAATCACCCGTGCGATTTCCTGAAGCTTGCAGCCGATCCGATAGGCTGAGCTATCGGCCTCGATATGGCGGCAGGCGACCGCCGCTTCGTCAAAATCGATCCGGCGCAGTCCGGTTGGATCTGCTGCGCGCGATCGGGCCACCGAGTACAGGTAACGAAAGGCCCGCACCAAGACCATGTGATCATTGGTGTCGAGCGGACGTGGCCTGCCCAGCTCGCGCGAACAGACAATCGCGCGAAGCAGGTCACCAGAAGACTGCGGAAAGGCCTCGGCGTTGTCTTTCGTGACCCTTTTCACGAAGTTGCAGTTAAACCAGATCCGGTCTTCCCGACCGGCCGATGTTCGCTTATGTTTTCCGAATTCCCACGTCATGGCATCCCAGTCCAGAACACCCAGCGGATTCTGCCTGCGCATCGATTCGACAAACGCAGACAGGTTCTGCTGTGCAGTCCTCTCGGCCGCCTTCCGGATTTTCGCATCACCCATGACTGACACCGTCCTTCATGCGTTCGCAGAGCATGATCACGGACGCCACCGCCGCAATGGTCAGATCCCGCGCCTGGGTCATCTTGGGATCAGCACCCCGCTTGAGATGAGCGTCCCGATCTGAGAGCAGTGCGTCGAGAACGACACCGTGCGGTGCCTCGAGCCATGGCTGGAACTTCGCGCAGGTATAGCATGCAACCGGGGCCGCCAGCCCGCAGTAACCGAAGCTGCCACATGACCCCACATCGGCCAGCCTTTCAGCCTTCCGATCGAAATGCTTCACGCGACTCGCCGGATCTTGGCCACGAGCTGCGTCCGCTTCGTTCTTCACAATCGTTCCCATGAAGGCCTGGCCCCACGGCGCCAGTTTCATGGCCATTGCTCGGTCCAGCTTGACAACAATGTCGGAACGCGCGTTGTAATACACCATCACGTGCTGCAGATCAGTGTGATCCAGCGCATCGGCGAGTATCACGGGCGAGGCGCCGTCCTGGACCAGGCGAGTCGCAAACGTATAGCGTAACCGGCGTGGCGTCAGATTCAGTGGTTCGCCGTCTTTTCCGGTCAGCTTCAGGTATCGCACGACCCGCATCAGCGCCTTGTTGAAATGTGAGGTTCGCCACCGGTAGGCCTGCGTCTCAAACTCACTGCCCATCAAAGTTTCGCGCGGCTGCTCCAATCGGAACATTGCGGACGCGAAATGCTTGCCGGGCATCGCGGACTGAATGAGCCTCCGTGCCCCGGCGTTCTGTTTGACGAGACGTTCGAGCAGCGTGCCGACCTCGAGCCGCAGCGGTCGCGTCCGAAACTGGGAGCGCTCCTCGACGCCCGGCTTCTTGATTCGCGGAATGCGCAACTCGTATTTGACCGTGCCATCCGCCATTTTCGTTTTGAGCAGATCCTCGTCATGCAGCAGATAAAGGTTCTTGGGATTGCATCCAAACGCGACAAAGAGCCATGCTGCCGCGAGGTCCTGATCCGGCATCGTTTCGTTGGCGGTTGCTTCGCGCAGCGCGAGGAAGAGCCGGTCAAACTCGGTTGAATGCAGGGGGCCAAGCTTCGGGTCATGTCCGAGAACCGCTTCGCCTTTGGGTCCGCCTCCAATCACGAGCCCATCCAGCGCAACCGCCGTATCGAAATCAAACCCGTCGATATCTGCATCGCAGCACCATAGGTACCAGTATCGGAAAGCGTGTAGCGTCCTCGCGACCGTAGCAGCGGCGAACCGTGACGACATGTGCGCGCGAAGTCGATGAACGAGCGCTACATCGAATGTCGCCAGATCCGTCACGTTGGCACCTATTTCGAGCGCCGACCTAAAAAACGTCAGGATTCCTTGAAAGTAGTTTTCAACTGTCGCAGGCGCACGATCGTTCTTCAAGTATCGGAAGAACATACGCAAAGAGACTTCTACTGACTCACCTACCGGCGGCAATTGTGTCCACCCAATCATTGCCTCCGCACCTAGCCTCCAAACGTCGCCTCCAATTTCTGCTTCGACATTCCTGACTTCAGAGTCCTCTTCGTCAACCGATTTGCCAACGTTTAGTTGGTCACCAATCCAGTCAAGCTGCGCAGACTTATTCATCATCTTGCGGTGTCCCCTTCTGCAGCTTGAGAATTCGTTTGTTGGCGGCCTTGGCGGTTGCACGCTTTCCGTACACCTGCGGCATCTTCGATCGGTGCGACCATCCCATCGCATATTTCTGCTCTGCCTGCGCCTTCTCGAACTCGACGCCGTCGCTTTCAACCATCAGCACCCAGCGGTCATTCCAGTCATGTCGAAGGATGTGGTGGCACAGCGGTGCAAGCTCCGGATGAGCGCGCCGGAGCGTTTCGATCACCTGGCGATAGCCTCGGCCCTCGATTGCATCGCCGAACCGATTGACGAACACGTAGGGATTGCGATGCGCACGCGGCCAGCGTGCCCGGACTTTCCGGTCCTCAAGCCACACATCCAGGGCATCTCGCAGTTCGGTATCGAGTTCGAGAATCCTGCCGTTAGTCTTGGCTGCGGCGGGATCAAGTCGGCGATCATCGGCGTCGTGATACCGGGGGATAATGCTGAGATCGGCGGGGTCGCTGTCGAGGTTCAGATCGACCTTCTTCAGTCCGCGAATCTCCCCGGACCGGGCGCCAAGCTTGTATGCGGTCAGTAGCATTGCACGGTTGCGGACCTGGAATGCTACCGAGTACGGATTATCTGGGTCCCCGGGCTGGATCACACGCAGAAAGAGCGCGCGCTGGTTGTCCTGCAAGCCATGCCGCTCCCCGTCAATGTGAGAATTCTTTCCGCGAGACTTCGGGGCGACCGATCTGGCGCGCCGCTGGAATTGCTGCAGCCCAAAGTTTGCGGACTCGCGTTGACGTGGATCCGTCATTCGAGCGATGACCGGCTCCGAGACCCAGACGATGTAATCCAGTGCGGTCGAAAAGCGCACCGGCGCCTGCGTGGCACTGACCAACGAACTGCCTGTAGCCGGCTTTCGACGCGCGCGACAGTGATCGGCAAGCGCCACGAGCTCATTCAGAGTCAGAAAGTTCTGCTCAGCCGCTCGTTCGACTAGGTCGATCTGGCGCGAATCGAGGAAGTGAAGTGTGATCTTGAGGGCGTCGACACGCTGACGTATGCTTGACCGCCTCAAGCTGCGTGTACGCAGTTTGGTCAGGCAGTATTCGGTTGTGTGAACGACTGGCAAACCAAGCGGATCGTCATGAACCAGCAGCGGCAGGCGCTCGCCACCTTCGAGGTGCACGTCGCGGATTGAGTAGAGATTCAAATTGGGACTCCACCAGTGAGATGGCGCCCATTTTTACCAGTTCAGAACATTCCGCCTAGCAGGTCGTATGCGTCAAAGAAAAAAGCCCCGGAAAATCCCACCAACCTGTTGATTTGGCAGGAAAATCCGAGGCCCTCTTTACACCAATGATGAATATTCCGTCTAGAACGGAATATCGTCGTCCATCTCGTCGAAGCCGCCGCCAGCCGGCGCGCTCGGGCGGCTCTGCGCCGCACCAGCACCACCGCCGCGCGCCGCGCCGCCGGCACGACCGCCGCCGGCACCACCACGCTCCATCTGCTCGCCACGGCCGCCGCCGCCATAGCCGCCACCGTAACCGCCTTCGTCACCGCCACCGCCGCCGCCCGCACCGCCGCGGCCGCCGAGCATCTGCATCTGGTCGGCGACGATTTCGGTCGAGTAACGGTCCTGGCCGTCCTGGCCTTGCCACTTGCGGGTACGAATACGGCCTTCGATATACACCGACGAACCCTTCTTCAGGTATTCGCTGACGATTTCCGCGAGGCGGCCGAAGAACGCGACGCGATGCCACTCGGTCATTTCCTTGAACTCGCCGCTCGCCTTGTCCTTGTAACGGTCGGTCGTCGCGAGACGGATGTTCGCAACCGCGTCGCCGCTCGGCAGGTAACGGACTTCAGGATCGGCGCCGAGATTGCCGACGAGGATGACCTTGTTGACGGATGCCATGTGTTTCTCCAGTAAATTCGATGCCGGGCCGCGCTCGAACGCTGTCGAGCCGGCCCGCCGGGCAGCCCGGCAAGCGCTGCCGATGCGTGCCCGGAATGAGGGGTCAGGCCTTGCGCGGCGGCGCTTTCATGCTGGCCGCGATTATAAGCCACGCGGCAACGAGCCCCGAGCACGCGTAGAACACCGTGTCCGCGCCGCCATGCTTCAGCAGCCAGCCGCCCGCGACACCGCCGAGCGCGAGCCCGATCGATTGCGTCGTGTTGTACACGCCCGTGGCTGCGCCCTTGCGCGAGCCGGGCGCGAGCTTCGAGACCAGCGACGGCTGCGACGCCTCCAGGATGTTGAATCCCAGGAAATAGACGAACAGCACCGCTGCCACAATCAGGATGGTATGCGGCGCGCTGCCCAGCAGCAATTGGCCGATCAGGATAGCCAGGATGCCGCCGAGCAGCACCGGCTTCATCTTGCCCTGTTTTTCCGCGACGATGATCGCGGGCACCATCATCACGAACGCGAGCCCCATCACCGGCAGGTACACCTTCCAGTGCGCCGCGACCGGCAGCCCGCCGTCGACGAGCAGGCGCGGCACGACGAGGAACAGCGCGGTCTGCGTCGCATGCAGCACGAGCACGCCGAAATTCAGGCGCAGCAGCTCGACGTTGTGCAGCACTTCCGCGAACGGCGCGGGCACGTGCACGGGCTTCGCCGCATCCGGCACGACCCACAGCACGACGCCGATCGCGAGGATCGACAGCACGCCGACGACCGCGAACAGCCCGTTCATCCCGACCCAGTGGAACACGATCGGCGCGCCGACGATCGCGACTGCGAACGACACGCCGATCGACCCGCCGACCATCGCCATCGCCTTCGTGCGGTTCTGCTCGGAGGTCAGGTCCGCGATGAACGCGAGCACCGCGGACGACACCGCGCCCATGCCCTGGATCACGCGGCCGACGATGATCCACGTGATGTCGTGCGCGAACGCTGCGACGAAGCTGCCGATCGCGAAGATCACGAGGCCGGTCGCGATCACCGGCTTGCGGCCGAACTTGTCGGATGCCCAGCCGTAGAAGATGTAGAACAGCGACTGCGTGACGCCGTAGGCCCCGAGCGCGATACCGACGAGCAGCACGTTGTCGCCGCCCGGGATGGTTTTCGCGTAGACCGAGAACACCGGCATGATCATGAACAGGCCGAGCATGCGCAGCGCGAAGATCGCCGCGAGCGACGTGGTCGCACGCAGTTCGGGCGCGGTCATGCGGGAAGACGTGGCGGACGGATTGGACATCGGGAACGAATTTCGAATGATCGGATGATCCGCCCGGCGCCGGGCGGCGGAAGATCAGGGCCGTGGGTCCGGCGCGTCGGGCAGGCGGACGTGACGCGGGCCGCCGGCAGGCCGCTCGAGACGCAAAAGGCCGTGCAAAGCCATGCGGCAGGGCGGCGTTGCCGGCGCAGGCGCCGCCTTGCTGACAGCTGCTGCTAAGGCTGGGAGCCCCGAACGACGGTCTCGAAAAGCCGCTATAGTAGCAGGTTTGGTTCCCTCCTTTTTCGCCAGGTTCATGGAACAAATCCGTATCCGTGGGGCGCGTACCCACAACCTGAAGAACGTCAATCTCGACCTGCCGCGCCACAAGCTGATCGTGATTACCGGGCTGTCCGGATCGGGCAAGTCGTCGCTCGCGTTCGACACTCTTTATGCGGAGGGCCAGCGCCGCTACGTGGAAAGCCTGTCCGCGTACGCCCGCCAGTTCCTGCAGCTGATGGAGAAACCGGACGTCGACCTGATCGAGGGCCTGTCGCCCGCGATCTCGATCGAGCAGAAGGCGACGTCCCACAACCCGCGTTCGACCGTCGGCACGGTGACGGAAATCCACGACTACCTGCGACTTTTGTACGCACGGGTCGGCACGCCGTACTGCCCGGACCACGACATCCCGCTGGAAGCGCAGAGCGTGTCGCAGATGGTCGATGCCGCGCTCGCGCTGCCCGAGGAAACCAAGCTGATGATCCTCGCGCCTGTCGTCGCGAACCGCAAGGGCGAGCACGCGGAGCTGTTCGAGGACATGCAGGCGCAGGGCTTCGTGCGCTTTCGCGTGCGCTCGGGCGGCGGCACCGCGAACGAGGGCGTCGCGAAGATCTACGAGGTCGATTCGCTGCCGAAGCTCAAGAAGAACGACAAGCACACGATCGACGTCGTCGTCGACCGCCTGAAGGTGCGCCCCGACATGAAGCAGCGGCTCGCCGAGTCGTTCGAGACGGCGCTGCGTCTCGCCGACGGCCGCGCGATCGCGCTCGAGATGGATACCGACCGCGAGTACCTGTTCAGCTCGAAGTTCGCGTGCCCGGTCTGCTCGTACTCGCTGCAGGAGCTCGAGCCGCGCCTGTTCTCGTTCAACAACCCGATGGGCGCGTGCCCGGAATGCGACGGCCTCGGCCAGATCACGTTCTTTGACCCGAAGCGGGTCGTCGCGCACCCGTCGCTGTCGCTCGCCGCCGGCGCGGTGAAGGGCTGGGACCGACGCAACCAGTTCTACTTCCAGATGCTGCAGAGCCTCGCGGCGTTCTACGAATTCGACATCGATGCCGCGTTCGAGGATCTGCCCGAGAAGATCAAGAAGGTGCTGCTGTACGGCTCCGGCAAGCAGACGATCCCGTTCTCGTACATGAACGAGCGCGGCCGCACGACGATCCGCGAGCACGTGTTCGAGGGGATCATCCCGAACCTCGAGCGCCGTTACCGCGAGACTGATTCGGTCGCGGTGCGCGAAGAGCTGTCGAAGTACCAGAACAACCAGCCGTGCCCGTCGTGCGACGGCACCCGCCTGCGCCGCGAGGCGCGCCACGTGCGGGTCGGCACGGGCGACTACGCGCGCGCGATCTACGAGATCAGCGGCTGGCCGCTGCGCGACGCGCTCGGCTACTTCAACGGGCTCACGCTCGACGGCGCGAAGGGCGAGATCGCCGACAAGGTGATCAAGGAAATCGTCGCGCGCCTGACCTTCCTGAACAACGTCGGCCTCGACTACCTGTCGCTCGAGCGCAGCGCGGAAACGCTGTCGGGCGGCGAGGCGCAGCGCATCCGGCTCGCGTCGCAGATCGGCTCGGGCCTCACGGGCGTGATGTACGTGCTCGACGAGCCGTCGATCGGCCTGCACCAGCGCGACAACGACCGGCTGATCGCGACGCTCAAGCACCTGCGCGACCTCGGCAACTCGGTGATCGTCGTCGAGCACGACGAGGACATGATCCGCACGGCCGACTACGTGGTCGACATGGGCCCCGGCGCGGGCGAGCACGGCGGCGTGGTGGTCGCCGAAGGCACGCCGAAGCAGGTGCAGGTGAACCCGCAGTCGCTGACGGGCCAGTACCTTGTCGGCAAGCGCACGATCGAGTATCCGGACGAGCGGATCGCCCCCGATCCGGAGCGGATGCTGCGCATCGTCGACGCGCACGGCAACAACCTGAAGCATGTCGACCTCGAGCTGCCGGTCGGGCTGCTGACCTGCATCACCGGCGTGTCGGGCTCCGGCAAGTCGACGCTGATCAACGACACGCTGTACCACGCGATCGCACGCCACCTGTACGGCTCGGCCGCGGAGCCGGCGCCGCACGAAGCGCTCGAGGGCCTCGAGCACTTCGACAAGGTGATCAACGTCGACCAGTCGCCGATCGGCCGCACGCCGCGCTCGAACCCCGCCACCTACACGGGCTTGTTCACGCCGATCCGCGAGCTGTTCGCGGGCGTGCCGACGTCGAAGGAGCGCGGCTACGATCCGGGCCGCTTCTCGTTCAACGTGAAGGGCGGCCGCTGCGAGTCGTGCCAGGGCGACGGCGTGCTGAAGGTCGAGATGCACTTCCTGCCGGACGTGTACGTGCCGTGCGACGTGTGCCACGGCAAGCGCTACAACCGCGAGACGCTCGAAGTCCAGTACAAGGGCAAGAGCATCAGCGAAGTGCTCGACATGACGGTCGAGCACGCGTACGAGTTCTTCAACGCGGTGCCCGTCGTCGCGCGCAAGCTGAAGACGCTGCTCGACGTCGGCCTCGGCTACATCCGGCTCGGCCAGTCGGCGACGACGCTGTCCGGCGGCGAGGCGCAGCGCGTGAAGCTGTCGCTGGAACTGTCCAAGCGCGACACGGGCCGCACGCTGTACATCCTCGACGAGCCGACGACCGGCCTGCACTTCCACGACATCGCGCTGCTGCTCGAAGTGATCCACCGGCTGCGCGACCAGGGCAACACGGTCGTGATCATCGAGCACAACCTCGACGTGATCAAGACGGCCGACTGGGTGATCGACCTCGGTCCCGAAGGCGGCGCCGGCGGCGGCCAGATCATCGCGCAGGGCACGCCCGAACAGGTCGCGAAGACGAAGGCGAGCTTCACCGGCAGGTACCTCGCGCCGCTGCTCAAGCGCAACGCCCGCAAGGTCGCGGCGGGCTGATCCCGCTCCGGTCACCGCGCGCTGCCGGGAGGCCGCGCGCGCCGCCTCCCCTCCCCCACCCATCGGCAGCCGTCGGCCGCGCGCTTCATCGTTTTCCCTTCTGCGTTTACACCACGCGCCAAACGCCCGGTTGCGGACCATAATGACGGCTATACTTTACGGTCGTAAGGTTCGCCATCCGCACCAATCCGGTGCAGCGACGGGCGGACGCCGCCCGGCCGGACTCGCAAGGTCCGGCGCACGAACAATCGCTTTGCATGGGGCCGGAGCAAGCGCCGAAGCGCTCACTCCGATCGACCGCGAAGCATGGGATCGGAGTAAGTGCTAACCCGCCAACTCCGACCGACCGCGAAGCATGGGATCGGAGTAAGCGCTAAAGCGCCAACTCCGATCGACCGCGAAGCATGGGATCGGAGTAAGCGCTAAAGCGCCAACTCCGATCGACACAGGAAAACACGATGGAGAAACAAGAGTCGCCCCGCGAAGCGCAGAACAAGGAGCCGCACCTGCGCAGCGTGCGGCTGACGAGCGACTTCAGCCTGCCGAAGCTGTCGGCGATCGAGATCGGCAGCTACCTGCTGGCGCTCGTCGCGATGTGGCTCGTCCTCGACCTGAAGCTGCTCGGCGGGCTGCTGGCCGGACTGTTCGTGTACCAGCTGATCCACACGATCGCGCCCGTGATCGAGCGCCATACGACGAGCATGCGGGCGCGCTGGGTCGCGGTCGTGCTGCTGTCCGCCGCGATCGTCGGCGGGCTCGCGAGCCTGACGATCGGCATCATCGAACATTTCGAGCACGCGGTGCCGAACCTGCAAAGCCTGCTCGGCCAAGTGATGCAGATCGTCGAACAGACCCGCGCGCGCACGCCGGCCTGGATCGCGAACCTGCTGCCAGTCGACGTCGAGCAGATGAAGGCGAAGGCCGCCGTGATGATGCATGCGCACATGGACCAGCTGCAGCAGAGCGGCAAGAACGTCGCGCGCGGCTTCGGCCACGTGCTGTTCGGGATGATCATCGGCGCGATGATCGCGATCGGCGTCGAGCACGGCAAGGTGCGCCGGCCGCTGTCGACCGCGCTCGTCACGCGCGTATCGCGCTTCGCCGACGCGTTCCGCCGGATCGTGTTCGCGCAGATCAAGATCTCCGCGATCAACGCGTTCTTCACGGGCATCTACCTGCTCGTCGCGCTGCCGATCTTCCACGAACGGCTGCCGCTGTCGAAAACGCTCGTGCTCGTCACGTTCATCGTCGGCCTGCTGCCGGTGATCGGCAACCTGATCTCGAACACGCTGATCGTCGCCGTGTCGCTGTCGGTCAGCATGGGCACCGCGATCGCGTCGCTCGTCTTCCTCGTGGTCATCCACAAGCTCGAATACTTCCTGAACGCGAAGATCATCGGCGGCCAGATCGAATCGCGCGCGTGGGAGCTGCTGCTCGCGATGCTCGTGATGGAAGCCGCCTTCGGGCTGCCGGGCGTGATCGCCGCGCCGATCTTCTACGCATACCTGAAACGCGAGCTGTACATGCTGCGGCTGATCTGACGCATTGCGCTGCGGCCCGCTCGCGGCACCGGCTCCAGACGAAAACGCCGCGCCCGTTGCCGGGTGCGGCGTTTTTCATTTGACGCAGTCGGACGGCGCGTCAGCGGAACACGACCGTCTTCGTCCCGTTCAGCACGATGCGGTGCTCGACGTGCCACTTCACCGCGCGCGCGAGCGTCACGCACTCGACGTCGCGGCCGATCGCGGTCAGCTGGTCCGGCGTCATGCTGTGGTCGACGCGCTCCACTTCCTGCTCGATGATCGGGCCTTCGTCGAGGTCGGTCGTCACGTAGTGCGCGGTCGCGCCGATCAGCTTCACGCCGCGGTCGAACGCCTGGTAGTACGGCTTCGCGCCCTTGAAGCTCGGCAGGAACGAATGGTGGATGTTGATCGCGCGCCCGGCGAGCTGCTCGCACATGTTCGGCGACAGGATCTGCATGTAGCGCGCGAGCACGACGAGATCGGTCCGGTGCTCGTCGATCACTTCCAGCACGCGCGCTTCCTGCGCGGCCTTCGCGGCGTCGGACGAGCCGCCGACGAGCGGGAAGTGATGGAACGGGATGTCGTAGCTCGCGGCGAGCTGGTAGAAATCCTTGTGGTTCGACACGATCGCCGGAATCTCGATCGGCAGCTGGCCCGTGCGATAGCGGAACAGCAGGTCGTTCAGGCAATGGCCGATCTTCGACACCATGATCACGACGCGCGGCTTCACCGCCGCGTCGTGCAGCTCCCAGCGCATCGCGAACTGCTCGGCGAGCGGCGCGAACTGCGTGCGCAGCGCGTCGAGCGCCGTCGCGACGTCCGCGCTGCTGCCGTCCTGGTCGAAATGCACGCGCATGAAGAATTCGCCGGTGCGGCTGTCGCCGAACTGCGCCGAATCGAGGATGTTGCTGCCGCGCTCGAACAGGAAGCCCGAGACCGCGTGGACGATGCCGTGCCGGTCGGGGCACGACAGTTTCAAGATAAAGCTGTGATCGGCCGACATGACCGCTACTCCCTTCGTTTCCGTATTCGTGATATGGCCCGTGCGGGGCCGCCCGGGCGCACCCGGCGCGCGGGTCAGGCCGCCGGCGCGAACAGCGCGTCGATCCCCGCCGCATCCGCGGACGCGATCCACCGATGCCGCAGCAGCGTGTCGAGCATCGCGAGGCTCGCATCCATCGTCGCGTCGCCGTGCCGCAGCCAGCCAATCACCTCGGGCACGCCGGCCAGCAGGTGCTCGGCGACCTCGCCATCCTGGTTGTGCGGCGCGAAGTCGCGCGGCAGCGGCAGGTCGTAGACGAAGATCAGTTCGGACTGCGTGCCTTCCGGCAGCGAGCACAGCACCTGCACCGCGCGGCCCGCGATCGCGCGCGCCGCCAGTTCGGCCGGAATGCCGGCCTCTTCCCAGCATTCCTTCGTCAGCGTCTCGTGAACGCCGAGCCCCCAGCCGATGCCACCCGCGACGACGTTGTCGAGCATGCCGGGGTCGGTTGCCTTGGTCGCGCTGCGGCGGCCGAGCCACATCTGCGGCGCCGCCGCGCTGCCTTCCTGCCCCGGCGCAGCCGTATATTCTACGATGCCGTTCAGGTGCACCGCATAAGTCTGCGTGCCGAAGAACCGCGACGCGGCCCGCTCGATGTACGCGAGCGGCGGATCGTCGAAACGGTTGCGGATCGCGTAGATCTCGTCGCGCCAGCCGGGAATCGCGCCTTCGGCCGCGAGCGCGCCGATCGCGCTCGCGAGCGCCATGCTGCGCGCGTCGACCGTGTCGTAGCGCTCGGACAGCACGACGCGCTCGTCCGTCAGTTCGAACACGTCGGGCCAGCGCGCAAGCCGTGCGGCGTCGGCACGGCGCACCCAGCCGACCGGTACGCCCGCGATCTCGAAGCGCAGGTGCGCGGCCGGATCGAAATGGCGCGCGGCGGCGATGCAGGGAAACGTCATCGGCCGCTCCGTCAGTCCTTCAGCGCGACACGGATGCCGATCGCGATGAACGTCGCGCCTGCCAGCCGGTCGAGCCACACGCCGACCTTCGGCCGGCGCTTCAGCCACGTGCCGATCGCGCCCGCGCACACGCCGAACAGCGAGAAGATCGCGGCCGTCTGCAGCATGAACAGCGCGCCGAGCTCGAACATCTGCAGCGCCACGCTCTGCACGCCGTGCGGATCGACGAACTGCGGCAGGAACACGACGAAGAACAGCGTGACTTTCGGATTCATCAGGTTGCCGATCACGCTCTGCCGGAAGATCGACCACAGCGGCTGCGGCGGACGCGCGTGCGCGGTCGCGAGGCCCTGGCTGCGCAACGCCTTGATGCCGATCCACACGAGGTACGCGGCGCCCGCGAGCTTCAGGATCTGGAACGCGACCGGCGACGAACGCAGCACCGCCGCGACACCGAGCGCCGCGAGCGTCGTATGGAACGTCACGCCGGCGGCGAAGCCGAGCGCAGCAACGAGGCCCGCCGCACGCCCCTGCGAGATGCCGCGCGCGAGCACCTGCAGGTTGTCGGGGCCGGGCGCGAACGTGATCGCGATCGACGTGGCGAGAAACAGCATGAAATTCGGCATTGTGGCCTCGCTTCGTGGGGGCCGGCGCTCAGTGGCCGGCGAACTCGGTAACGGTGTAGACGGGCAGCCCCGCATTGCGCAGCAGCGCCGAGCCGCCGAGATCCGGCAGGTCGATGATCGCCGCGCCCTCGACGACGACCGCGCCGAGCCGCTGCAGCAGGTTGCGCCCCGCCATCATCGTGCCGCCCGTCGCGATCAGGTCGTCCATCACGATCACGCGGTCGCCGGGCCGGCACGCATCCTCGTGGATCTCGACGGTCGCGCTGCCGTATTCGAGCTCGTACGACTCGCGCTGCGTCTTGTACGGCAGCTTGCCGACCTTGCGGATCGGCACGAAGCCGACGCTCAGCTCGTACGCGACGATCGGCGCGATGATGAAGCCGCGTGCGTCGAGGCCTGCGACATAGTCGAGCTTCGCATCGACATAGCGTTCGACGAACAGGTCGACGAGCACGCGCAGCGCCTTCGGGCTCTGCAGCAGCGTCGTGATGTCGCGGAACTGCACGCCCGGCTGCGGCCAGTCGGGCACCGTGCGGATCTGGCTGTGGATGAAGGCGGCAGGATCGAGCGGTGCCCCCGACGACGAATGCGGCATGAAACTCTCCGAAAAAAACGGTGCGCGACGTTTCGGGCACCGTTCGACAATACGGGTCAGATTATGTATGTGGATGGCCGACGCTCAGACCGCCGCGGCCGGCGGCTCCCGCCGGTGGCGCGACAGGCGCTCCTCCGCGAGCGCGAGCGCTTCGGGCAGCCCGCGCAGCACGACGATGTCGCTCGCGCGCAGCTTGGTCTGCGGATCGGGTTCGACGCCGCGGATCCCGTGCCGGCGGATCGCCGTCACCTCGAGTCCGAGCGCGAACAGCCCGAGCTCGTCCAGCGAGCGTCCGACCGCGTCCGCGCGCGCATCGACCGGCACCGATTGTAGCCGCACCTGCTCGTGGTCGTCGTCGTCCGTGTCGTCGGCACCGCGGAAATAGCCGCGCAGCAGGCTGTAGCGCTCGTCGCGCATCTCCTCGACGCGCCGCACGACCTTGCGCATCGGCACGCCGACCAACACCAGCGTATGCGACGCGAGCATCAGGCTGCCCTCGACGATTTCCGGAATCACCTCGGTCGCGCCGGCCGCGAGCAGCTTTTCGAGGTCGGCGTCGTCGACGGTGCGCACGATCGCCGGCAGCGTCGGCTCGAGTTCGTGCACGTGATGCAGCACGCGCAGCGCGGACGGCGTGTTCGCATAGGTGATCGCAACGGCCGCCGCGCGGTGGATACCGGCCGCGAGCAGCGACTCGCGGCGCGCGGCGTCGCCGAACACGACCGTCTCGCCCGCCGCCGCGGCCGCGCTCACGCGATCGGGGTCGAGGTCGAGCGCGACGTACGAAATGCCCTCCTGTTCGAGCATCCGCGCAAGGTTCTGGCCCGCGCGGCCGTAGCCGCAGATGATCACGTGGCCGCGCTGCTTGAGGCTTTGCGTCGCGATCCGGGTCATCTGCAGCGACTGCATCATCCATTCCGTCGACGACAGCCGCATCACGATCCGGTCCGCGTTCTGGATCAGGAACGGCGCCGCGAGCATCGACAGCAGCATCGACGCGAGGATCGCCTGCAACAACGTCGTATCGACGAGATGCCGGTCGAGGATCAGGTTCAGCAGCACGAAGCCGAATTCGCCGGCCTGCGCGAGGCCGAGGCCCGTGCGCATCGCGACGCCCGGCGTCGCGCCGAACAGCCGCGCGAGCCCCGTGATCATCGTGCCCTTGAACAGCACCTGCCCGACGAAGAAACCAATCACGAGAAGCGGGTGCTCCCAGATCACGCGCGGATCGAGCAGCATCCCGGTCGTCACGAAGAACAGTCCGAGCAGCACGTCGCGGAACGGCTTGATGTCCTCCTCGACCTGGTGGCGGAACGGCGTCTCGGAAATCAGCATCCCCGCGATGAACGCGCCGAGCGCGAGCGACAGGCCGAACTTGTCGGTGATGAACGCAGCGCCGAGCGTGACGAGCAGCAGGTTCAGCACGAACAGCTCCTGCGAGCGGCGCCGCGCGACGACGTTGAGCCAGCGGGTCATGAAGCGCTGCCCGACGATCAGCAGCAGCGCCAGCGCGATCACGATCTTGACGGCCGCGAACCCGAGCGTCAGCGCGAGATCCTTCGACGACTCGGCGCCGAACGCGGCGATCACGATCAACAGCGGCACGACCGCGAGATCCTGGAACAGCAGCACGCCGAAGATGTTGCGGCCGTGCTCGGTCTCGATCTCGAGGCGTTCGGCGAGCATCTTCGACACGATCGCGGTCGACGACATCGCGAGCGCGCCGCCGAGCGCGATGCTGCCCTGCCACGTGATGTGCACCCAGCGCTCGAACAGCATGCCGAGCACCAGCGCGAGCACGAGCGTCGCGACCACCTGCAGCAGGCCCAGGCCGAACACGAGCCGCTGCATCGCACGCAGCTTCGCGAGCGAGAACTCGAGGCCGATCGAGAACATCAGGAAGACCACGCCGAATTCCGCGAGATGCTCGGCCCGTTCGAGATCCGCCGCGATGCCGAACGCGTGCGGGCCGACCAGGATGCCGACGGTCAGGTAGCCGAGCATCGGCGGCAGGTTCAGCGAGCGGAACACGACGACGCCCACCACTGAAGCCAGCAGCAGCATGAGCGTCATTTCGAGCGGGGAAATCACGGGCAAAGCGTCCTCGTTCGTCGGGGCCACGGCAATGCGGGCGCGGGTGGTGGCGGTGGTCCGGCAACATCGGACGAGTCCGACGAGCCGGCGCGGCGAACAAACGCCTTTGCTATACTCCGCGCATGATAGCGAAAATCAATGATGATCGGGCGCTCGCGCTCGCCCGCGACGTGCTCGACATCGAGGCGGACGCCGTGCGCGCGCTCCGTGACCAGCTCGACGGCGACTTCGTCGAAGCCGTCGCGCTGCTGCTCGGCTGCAGCGGCCGCGTGGTGGTTTCCGGAATCGGCAAATCGGGGCATATCGCCCGCAAGATCGCGGCCACGCTGGCCAGCACCGGCACGCCCGCGTTCTTCGTCCATCCGGCCGAGGCGAGCCACGGCGACCTCGGGATGGTCACGTCCGACGACGTGTTCATCGGCATCTCCTACTCCGGCGAATCGGAAGAACTCGTCGCGATCCTGCCGCTCGTCAAGCGCATCGGCGCGAAGCTGATCGCGATCACGGGCCGCCCGGATTCCAGCCTCGGCACGCTCGCCGACGTAAACCTGAACGCCGCTGTGTCGAAGGAAGCGTGCCCGCTGAACCTCGCGCCCACCGCGAGCACGACGGCCGCGCTCGCGCTCGGCGACGCGCTCGCCGTCGCGGTGCTCGACGCGCGCGGCTTCGGCTCCGAGGATTTCGCGCGCTCGCACCCGGGCGGCGCGCTCGGCCGGCGCCTGCTCACCTACGTGCGCGACGTGATGCGCACGGGCGACGAGATCCCGTCCGTCGGGCTCGACGCGACGCTGTCGGACGCGCTGTTCCAGATCACCGCGAAGCGGCTGGGCATGACGGCCGTGGTCGGCGCCGACGGCAAGGTCGCGGGCATCTTCACCGACGGCGACCTGCGCCGCGTGCTCGCGTGCGACGGCGACTTCCGCACGCTGCCGATCGCCGACGTGATGACACGCAACCCGCGGACGATCGCGCCGGACCATCTGGCGGTCGAGGCCGTCGAACTGATGGAGCGCCACCGGATCAACCAGATGCTGGTGGTCGATGCCGATGGTGCGCTGATCGGCGCGCTGAACATGCACGACCTGTTCTCGAAGAAGGTGATTTGATGACCGCTCCGCTGACTGCGGCCGAACGCGCGAACCGCGTGAAACTGATGATTTTCGACGTCGACGGCGTGCTGACCGACGGCGGCCTGCTGTTCACGGCCGCCGGCGACGCGATGAAGTCGTTCAATTCGCTCGACGGCCACGGCGTGAAGCTGCTCGGCGAAGCCGGCATCGCGACCGCGATCATCACCGGCCGGAAGTCGGAGATCGTCGCCGCGCGCGCAAAGGAAATGAAGATCACGCACCTGTTCCAGGGCGTCGAGAACAAGCTGGCGGTGTTCGGCGAGCTGATCGGCTCGCTCGGCCTCGCGCCCGACGCGTGCGGCTACATGGGTGACGACTGGCCCGACCTGCCCGTGATGCTGCGCTGCGGCTTCGCGGCCGCGCCGGCGAACGCGCATCCCGAGGTGATCGCCCGCGCGCACTGGGTCGCCGAGGCCCGCGGCGGCCAAGGCGCCGTGCGCGAAGTCTGCGACACGGTGCTGCGCGCGCAACGCCGCTACGACGCGCTGCTTGCGGCCGCCTGCGGAGCCTGACGGATGAATACCCATTTCCGCTGGACCCAGCTGCTGCCGCTCGCCGCGGTCGCCGCGCTCGCGGGCATCACGTGGTGGCTGCTGCAGGCGACGCTGCCGCCGCCCGGCGAAGGCCCCGCACAGCAAAAGCGCCACACGCCCGACTACTTCGCCGACAACTTCTCGGTCACCGAGCTCGACCAGTCCGGCGCGACCCAGTACCGGCTGACGGCGGAGAAGCTGATCCACTACGAAGATACCGAATCGAGCGACCTGACCGATCCGGCGATGCGCGCGTTCCAGCCCGGCAAGCCGGTCGTGACGACCACCGCGAAGCGCGGCACCGTCAACGGCGATGTGTCGATCGTCGACCTGTACGACAACGCGCGCATCCTGCGCGCGGCAGGCGGCGGCGATCCGCAGATGCAGGCCGATTCCCAGCATTTCCGGATCTTCGTCAATGACGATGTGATCCAGACCGAAAAGCCGGTTAAACTTCAGCGCGGCCTGTCGCTCGTCAACGCGACCGACGGCATGAAGTACAACAACGTCACCCGGGTCATCGAGCTGTATGGCAACGTGCGCGGCACGATTGCCGCGTCGGATGCGTCCGGCGGCTCGAAAGGTCAACCCAAGTAACGCATCCCACACGTGACTGCATGAACGAATCGTTCCCTCGTCAGAATACCGGCGGCGCCGCGCGCGCCGTCCGCGCCGCGCTTGCCGCGACGCTCGTCGCGCTCCCGCTGGCCGGGATGGCGCCGCTCGCCCATGCCGAGAAGGCGGACCAGAGCAAGCCGATCAACGTCGAGGCGGACAACCTGACTTATGACGACCTGAAACAGGTGACCGTCGCGACCGGCAACGTCGTGATCACGAAGGGCACGATCGTCATCAAGGGCGATCGCGTCGAAGTGCGGCAGGATCCGGAAGGCTACCAGTACGCGACGTCGTACGGCAGCAGCAAGAAGCACGCGTCGTTCCGCCAGAAGCGCGAAGGCCTCGACGAATACATCGACGGCGACTCGGAACGCATCGACTACGACGGCAAGCAGGACCTGACGACGCTCACGACCGCCGCGACGGTGCGCCGCCTGCAGGGCACGTCGACGATCGCCGACACCGTGCACGGCAGCGTGGTCACGTACGATGGCCAGCACGACTTCTACACCGCGAAGGGCGGCAAGGACGTCGCGGCGCCAGGCAACCCGAACGGCCGCGTGCGCGCGATGCTGTCGCCGAAGAACGGCGGCCCCGCGCCGCTGAACGGCGCGCCGGCCAAGCTCGCGCCGTCGACCTCGATCCAGGGGGCGCCGGGCCAATGAACGCACTACCGAACCGCCAGCCGGCCGGCACCAGCAGCTCGCTCGTCGTCCGCAACCTGAAGAAGCGCTACGGCTCGCGCACGGTCGTCAAGGACGTGTCGCTCGACGTGAAGAGCGGCGAAGTCGTCGGCCTGCTCGGCCCGAACGGCGCCGGCAAGACCACGTCGTTCTACATGATCGTCGGGCTCGTACCGCTCGACGCGGGCGAGATCTCGCTGAACGGCAGCTCGATCAGCCTGCTGCCGATCCACAAGCGCGCGTCGCTCGGGCTGTCGTACCTGCCGCAGGAAGCGTCGGTGTTCCGCAAGCTGACCGTCGAGGAAAACATCCGCGCGGTGCTCGAGCTGCAATACGGCGACGACGGCAAGCGCCTGTCCAAGGACGCGATCGCGTCGCGCACCGAAGCGCTGCTCGACGAGCTGCAGATCGGCCACCTGCGCGAGAACCCGGCGCTGTCGCTGTCGGGCGGCGAACGCCGGCGCGTCGAGATCGCGCGCGCGCTCGCGACCAACCCGAGCTTCATCCTGCTCGACGAACCGTTCGCGGGCGTCGACCCGATCGCGGTGCTCGAGATCCAGAAGATCGTCAAGTTCCTGAAGCAGCGCAACATCGGCGTGCTGATCACGGACCACAACGTGCGCGAAACGCTCGGCATCTGCGACCACGCGTACATCATCAGCGACGGCTCGGTGCTCGCGGCCGGCGCCCCCAGCGAAATCATCGAGAACGAAAGCGTGCGCCGCGTGTACCTCGGCGAACACTTCCGCATGTAACGCACCGTCACGGCAACGCCCTGTGCGGCCCCGCCCGGCTCTGCCGCGCGGGGCCGCGCCCCGTTTCGCCCCCATTCCTTGCCGCGCGTAATCGCGGATGGCCCAATGCACCTGCGTCGTGGCAAACTCCGGGTATGACTCCCTCCTTGCCATGAAAGCCAGCCTTCAACTCCGCCTGTCGCAACATCTGGCGCTGACGCCGCAACTGCAGCAGTCGATCCGGCTCCTGCAGCTGTCGACGCTCGAACTCCAGCAGGAAGTGGCGATGGCGGTCGCCCAGAATCCACTGCTCGAGAACGACGACGAATGGATCGCGAGCCCGCTGCGCGTTGCAGCGGACGGTTCGCTGATCGCGCAGACGCCGCCCGCATCGAACCCCGAGCCGATGGCCGGCACCAATGGCACCGGCCAGACCGGCGAGCGCGCCGAGCGCGACGAGCCGTCCGGCGGCGACGATTACGACGGCTACGCGAACAGCGACAGCGGCGACGGTCCGCAGTGGAACCTCGACGAATTCGGCCGCGCGAGCGGCGCGTCCGACGACGACGACCTCCCGCCGCTGCAGGTGCAGGAAGCCGCGACGTCGCTGCGCGACCATCTGTCCGCGCAGCTGCGCGTCACGCAGGCCGGGCCGCGCGACCGCGCGCTCGTGATGTTCCTGATCGAATCGCTCGACGACGACGGCTACCTGACCGCGACGCTCGACGAGGTGCTCGCCGACCTGCCGCCCGAGCTCGAGGTCGACTGCGACGAATTGAACGCCGCGCTCGCGCTGCTGCACAGCTTCGACCCGTCCGGGGTCGGGGCCCGCTCTGCATCCGAATGCCTGAAGCTGCAGTTGCTGCGGCTCGATCCGTCCCCGGCGCGCACGCTGTCGCTCGAGATCGTGTCGCAATACCTCGAACTGCTGGCCGCGCGCGACTTCACACGGTTGCGCAAGCACCTGAAGACGACCGACGACGCGCTGCGCGACGCGCACGCGCTGATCCGCTCGCTGGAGCCGTTCCCCGGCGCCGCATACGGCAAGGCCGAGGCCGACTACGTCGTGCCCGACATCATCGTGAAGAAGGCCGGCCAGGGCTGGCAGGCGGAACTCAATCCGGAAGTCGTGCCGCGCCTGCGGATCAACAATCTCTACGCGAACATCCTGCGCAACAGCCGCGGCGATCCGTCCGCCGGTTCGCTCAAGCAGCAACTGCAGGAAGCGCGCTGGCTGATCAAGAATATCCAGCAGCGCTTCGACACGATCCTGCGCGTCGCGCAGGCTATTGTCGAACGTCAGAAGAATTTCTTTGCGCACGGCGAAATTGCGATGCGCCCCTTGGTTTTGCGGGAGATTGCTGATACGCTGGGCCTACACGAGTCAACTGTCAGCCGTGTGACAACCGGGAAGTACATGCTGACCCCGTTCGGGACGCTTGAATTTAAGTACTTCTTCGGATCTCACGTCTCGACCGACACCGGTGGCGCCGCATCGTCGACCGCCATCCGTGCCCTGATCAAGCAACTGATAGGAGCCGAAGACCCAAAATCGCCTCTTTCGGACAGCCGAATTGCCGAACTGCTGGCAGAACAAGGCTTCGTGGTCGCGCGCCGCACGGTTGCCAAGTATCGCGAAGCCCTCAAGATCCCGGCAGTGAATCTGCGCAAGTCTCTTTAAGCCTGCTGCCTGCCCGGCGGCAGGCGTGTTCCGGCCGCCGCGCCTTCGGCGGACAAGCCGGGCGACCTGTCCGCAATCGGCCGCCTCGGGCGGCACGGGCAAGTCGACCGGACGACCGCATCGAAGCGGATTGGTGGTCACTCGCTTGGAGAAGCACTATGAACCTGAAGATCAGTGGACATCATCTCGAAGTCACGCCTGCAATTCGCGAATACGTGATCACCAAGCTGGACCGGGTGCTACGGCATAGCGATCAGGTGATCGATGGCACTGTGATCCTCTCGGTCGACAACCACAAGGAAAAGGACAGGCAACAACGCGCGGAAATCAATCTGCATCTGAAGGGCAAGGACATCTTCGTCGAAAGCGCAAACGGCAACCTGTATGCGGCCATCGATCTGCTGATCGACAAGCTGGACCGCCAGGTCGTCAAGCACATGGAGCGCCTGCAAACGCACGCGCACGAACCGATCAAGCATCAGCCGGCCGTCGAACAGATCGAACTGCCGCCGCAATGACCGCTTCATAACCGCTTCATCGCATCAGTACGCCGCCCGGTTCGCCGGGCGGTTTTTTTATGCCCGCGTGCAACGGCGCGGGCACCGTGCCCCACTCGCGCCAGGCGCCCGAGCGCGTCGCGCCACGCGCTCGGCTGTGTTCTATAATGCTCCGGTTATTGCCGGGGGGCGTTGGGTACGGTCACCGTGCCTTGCAGGTCTCCATCGCCTAACGCCTTGATATTGCCAACCATGGAAAATCAGTCTGCCGCCGCGAGGAGACCCCAGGCCGCCCAATCGCCTGCCAACATGAATCGCCTAGCCAAAATCCTGCCCCTAGAGAACGTCGTCATCGACCTCTCCGTCACCAGCAAGAAACGCGTCTTCGAACAAGCCGGGCTGATGTTCGAGAATCAGAACGGCGTCGCCCGCAGCACCGTCACGGACAACCTGTTCGCGCGCGAGCGCCTCGGCTCGACCGGGCTCGGCGAAGGCGTCGCGATTCCGCACGGGCGCATCAAGGGCCTCAAGCATCCGCTCGCCGCGTTCGTGCGGCTCGCCGATCCGATTCCGTTCGAGGCGCCCGACGGCCAGCCGGTTTCCCTCCTGATTTTCCTGCTCGTCCCCGAGCAAGCCACCCAGCAGCACCTCGAAATCCTGTCGGAGATCGCGCAACTGCTGTCCGACCGCGATGCGCGCGAGCGTTTGCACAACGAAACGGATCGCGTCGAGTTGCATAGCCTGCTCACTCAGTGGCAACCTTGAGTTGATCCGGGCGTAAATTTTCCCGAACGAGGCGGCGCAAGCCGCCGTCCCGGGCCGCCCGGCGCCGGCCCGGCATGGCGACGCCCGTCGCCACGCGCAAGCACCGGCTCACTGGAGTGACGGACTCATGGATACGTCCAGCATCAACGCCCAGAGCATCTTCGACGACAACGCGGCCACGCTGAAGCTGAGCTGGCTGACGGGGCATGAAGGCTGGGAACGCGGCTTTTCGGCCGACACCGTCGCCAATGCGACGTCGAGCGCCGACCTCGTCGGCCACCTGAACCTCATTCACCCGAACCGGATCCAGGTGCTCGGCGAAGCCGAGATCGACTACTACCAGCGGCAGACCGACGAGGACCGTTCGCGCCACATGGCCGAGCTGATCGCCCTCGAGCCGCCGTTCCTCGTCGTCGCCGGCGGCGCCGCCGCGCCGCCCGAACTGGTGCTGCGCTGCACGCGCTCGTCGACCCCGCTGTTCACGACGCCGATGTCGGCCGCCGCGGTGATCGACAGCCTGCGCCTCTACATGTCGCGCATCCTCGCACCGCGCGCGACGCTGCACGGCGTGTTCCTCGACATCCTCGGGATGGGCGTGCTGCTGACGGGCGATTCGGGTCTCGGCAAGAGCGAACTCGGCCTCGAGCTGATCAGCCGCGGCCACGGACTCGTCGCCGACGACGCGGTCGACTTCGTGCGTCTTGGCCCCGATTTCGTCGAAGGGCGCTGCCCGCCGCTGCTGCAGAACCTGCTCGAAGTGCGCGGCCTCGGCCTCCTCGACATCAAGACGATCTTCGGCGAGACCGCCGTGCGCCGGAAAATGAAGCTGAAGCTGATCGTTCAGCTCGTGCGCCGTCCCGACGGCGAGTTCCAGCGCCTGCCGCTCGAAAGCCAGACCGTCGACGTGCTCGGATTGCCGATCAGCAAGGTGACGATCCAGGTCGCGGCCGGCCGCAACCTCGCGGTGCTCGTCGAGGCGGCGGTCCGCAACACGATCCTGCAGTTGCGCGGAATCGACACGTTGCGCGATTTCATGGATCGGCAACGACTCGCGATGCAAGATCCCGATAGCCAGTTCCCCGGCAAGCTTGTGTAACTCGCACCGGCCGGTCGCGCAGCGCGGGTGCGTGTTGCCGGTGCTATGATGAAACGTCAGGATTTTCTGCTTCCCATGCGCATTGTTCTCATCACCGGCATTTCCGGCTCCGGCAAATCCGTCGCGTTGAACGCGCTGGAGGACGCAGGCTACTACTGCGTCGACAACCTGCCGCCGCACGTGCTGCCCGAGTTGACCCGCTACCTCGCCGAAGAGGGCCAGCAGCGGCTCGCCGTCGCGATCGACGCGCGTTCGAGCGCATCGCTCGACGAAATGCCCGGCCTGATCCGCACGCTGTCGTGCGATCACGACGTGCGCGTGCTGTTCCTCAATGCGAGCACGCCGGCGCTGATCCAGCGCTTTTCCGAAACGCGCCGCCGCCATCCGCTGTCCGGCTCCCCGTCGCACGACGCCGACGTCGGCCTGCTGTCGTCGCTCGAGGAGGCAATCGAGCGCGAGCGCGAACTCGTCGCGCCGCTCGCCGAATTCGGCCACCAGATCGACACGAGCAACCTGCGTGCGAACGTGCTGCGCACCTGGGTCAAGCGCTTCATCGAGCAGAAGAACAACGACCTGATGCTGATGTTCGAATCGTTCGGCTTCAAGCGCGGCGTGCCGCTCGATGCCGACCTGATGTTCGACGTGCGCGCGCTGCCGAACCCGTATTACGACCATGAATTGCGCCCGCTCACCGGGCTCGACCAGCCGGTCATCGCGTTTCTCGACGCACTGCCGATCGTCCATCAGATGATCGACGACATCCATGCGTTCCTGATCAAATGGCTACCGCACTTCCGCGAGGACAACCGCAGCTACCTGACCGTCGCCATCGGCTGTACGGGCGGCCAGCATCGCTCGGTCTTCATCGCGGAAACGCTCGCCGCGCGCCTCGCGCGCGAGGCGAACGTGATCGTGCGGCATCGTGACGCGCCCGTGGATGTCGACGCGTCGTCGCGGCTCGTGACCGAGGTCGACAGACCTTAGCGACGCCGCTTCTCCGCAAGCGCCATGTCCTCTCTATCGACCACCCTGCTCGACCTGCCGCTGTTTCCGCTACATACGGTGCTGTTTCCTGGAGGCCTGCTGCCGCTCAAGGTCTTCGAGGCGCGTTATCTCGACATGGCGCGCGCGTGCCTGCGTGACGACGCACCGTTCGGCGTCTGCCTGCTGAAGAGCGGACCGGAAGTCGCGCAGGAAGGCGCCGTATCGGTGCCCGAAACGATCGGCTGCATGGCACGCATCGTCGAATGCGACACCGGCGAATTCGGGATGCTGTTTCTGCAGGCGATCGGCACCCAGCGTTTCGAGCTGCTGTCGTATCGCGTCGAGGCCAACGGGCTGATCGTCGGCATCGCCGAACCGCTGCCCGACGACATTCCGCTCGAGGGCGAGCAGGCGCTCGCACAGTTCGGTGCATGCGCCGAGGTGCTGGAACGCATCATCGACGCACTGAAACAGAAGATCGACAAGGACAAGGAAAAGCTGCCGTTCTGCGAGCCGTTCCGGCTCGACGATCCGAGCTGGGTGTCGAACCGTCTTGCGGAACTGTTGCCGCTCGACTTGCGCGCGCGGCAGAAGCTGATGGAGTTTCCCGACGTCGGTGCGCGCATCGACGCCGTGCATCACGTGCTGAACCGGCACGGCTGGCTCTGACGCGACGGCGCACGCACCGCGGCGCGCGCCCCGCGCATTACATCACATCAGCGGTCACAACAGCGAACCGCCCAATCCGTCGAGCAGCTTGCGCACCGGCGCGGGCACGCCGTACGCATCGAGCCCGCTCAGCGGCACCCATGCAGTCTGCGCGTCCTGTGCGACGAATTCGGCGCCACCGTCCGCCATCTCGCTCAATCGCGGCTCGATCTCGAGCTTGAAATGCGTGAACGTGTGCGTCAGCGGCGCGAGCGGCACCGGGCCGCCGCCGCCGAATCCGCGCGCGCGCTCGGCCAGCGCGGCGTCGCCGTCGGCCTCCGGCAGGCTCCAGAGCCCGCCCCAGATGCCGGTGGGCGGACGCCGCTCGAGCAGCACGGCATCGCCGTCGCGCAGCACGAGCATCCACGTCTTCTTCGTCGGCACCTTTTTCTTCGGACGCGCGGCCGGCAACTCACGCTGGCGGCCCGTCGACTGCGCGACGCAATCCCCCGCGAACGGGCAGCGCGCGCAATCCGGCTTGCCGCGCGCGCACAGCGTCGCGCCGAGATCCATCAGCCCCTGCGTGTACGCGCTCACGTCGGCCGCGTTGGCGGCGTCGGGCAAAAGCGATTCGGCAAGCGCCCACATGTCGTTCTCGACGCGCTTCTCCCCCGGGAAACCCTCGACACCGAACACCCGTGCGAGCACGCGCTTCACGTTGCCGTCGAGAATCGTCGCGTGCGCGCCGAATGCGAACGACGCGATCGCCGCGGCGGTCGAGCGGCCGATGCCGGGCAGTTCGGCGAGCGCGTCAGGCGTCGACGGAAACGCGCCGCCGTGCTCGGCGACCACGACCTGCGCGCAGCGGTGCAGGTTGCGCGCGCGCGAGTAGTAGCCGAGGCCGGCCCACAGCGCCATCACGTCGTCGATCGGCGCGGCCGCGAGCGCGGCGACGTCGGGGCAGCGTTCGAGAAAGCGCAGGTAGTACGGCACGACGGTCGAGACCTGCGTCTGCTGCAGCATGATTTCCGACAGCCAGATGCGATACGGGTCGCGCGTGTTCTGCCATGGCAGGTCGTGGCGTCCGTGCACGCGCTGCCACGCGATCAGGCGCGTGGCGAACGTGCGGTGCAGCGGCGTGACGGGAAACGGAACGGGAGCGGTACGGGGTGGCTTCAAGGTTGCAAGAATGTGGCGAAAGGTTTAACGCTGGCAGGCCGGACAATAGTAGGTCGACCGCTGGCCCTGCACGATCTGCCGGATCGGCGTGCCGCACACGCGGCAAGGCTGCCCGGCGCGATCATAAACGAAGCAGTCGAGCTGGAAGTAGCCGCTCTCGCCGTTGCTGCCGACGAAATCGCGCAGCGTGCTGCCGCCGCGGTCGATCGCATCGGCGAGCGTCGCGCGCACGGCTTGCGCGAGCCGCTCATAGCGCGGCAGCGACACCTTGCCGGCTGCGGTGGTCGGCCGGATGCCCGCGCGGAACAGGCTCTCCGACGCATAGATGTTGCCGACGCCGACGACGATGTCGCCCGCGAGCAGCGCCTGCTTGACCGACACCGAGCGCCCGCGCGTGCGCGCGTGGAGCAGCGCACCGGTGAAGGCCGGCGAAAACGGCTCGACGCCGAGGCCGGCGAGGAGCGGATGGGCGTGCACGTCGCCGGCCTCGCGCGGATGCCACAGCACGGCGCCGAAACGCCGCGGATCGCGAAAGCGCAGCACGAACTCGTCGAAAATCCAGTCGATGTGGTCGTGCTTCGCGGCGGCGGGCGGTGCGCCGGCCGTCGGCAGCACGCGCAGCGTGCCCGTCATGCCGAGGTGCACGATGAACCAGCCGGCATCGACTTCGAACAGCAGATACTTGCCGCGCCGCTCGACGCCGAGCACCTCGCGTTCGCGCAACTGCTCCGCGAGCCCGGCGGGCACGGGCCAGCGCAGCATCGCGGTGCGTACATCGACGCGCTCGACGCGACGGCCGGCGACAAAGGGTTCGATACCCCTGCGCGTCACTTCGACTTCTGGCAACTCTGGCATGTTCTCGGGGTCTTAAACTCGATAATGTCGATCGTGCGTGTATTGTAGCGAGCGCGTTACAATCGGCTGAAACATCGAACGGATTTCCATGACTCTGCCCTCGAAGCTGCTTCAGAAGCGCCCCGCCGCCGACGCGCGTGGCTCGCGCGCCTTCCCGATCCGCCGCGCGCTCGGCGCCGCGCTGGTCGCCGCATGGACGCTCGCCGCCTTCCCGGCCCACGCCCAGGATCCGGCTCCGGACGATGCCGAGTCTCAGAGCACGTTCGATCACGTGTTGCCGGACGAGAAAAAGGATCTCCCGAACGTCGCGCTGACGAGCCAGATCGTCTACCAGGTGCTCGCCGCCGAAGTGGCGCTGCAGCGCAACCAGCCGGCGCCTGCGTTCCAGACCTACATCGCGCTTGCACGCGACACGCGCGATCCGCGCATGGCGCAGCGCGCGACCGAAATCGCGCTCGGCGCGCAGAGCCCGGCCGATGCGCTGTCCGCCGCGAACCTGTGGCGGGAGTACGCGCCCGATTCGAATCGCGCGTCGCAGGTCGACGCCGCGTTGCTGGTGCTCTCCGGCAAGCCGGCCGACGCGCAGCCGATGCTCGCGCGCGAACTGGCACGCGCGGCCGGCGACACGCGCGGCCCCGCGATCCTCGCGCTGCAGGCGCTGCTCGCACGCGGTGCCGACCGCGTCGGCGGCCTCGCGGTGCTGAAGGACATGCTGAAGAACGACATGAACCGTCCCGAGGCGCAGCTCGCGATCGCCCGGCAGCAGCTCGCGGTCGACGACAAGGACGGCG
This sequence comes from Burkholderia sp. MR1-5-21, assembly GCF_053427715.1. Lineage (NCBI taxonomy): Bacteria > Pseudomonadati > Pseudomonadota > Betaproteobacteria > Burkholderiales > Burkholderiaceae > Burkholderia > Burkholderia sp. MR1-5-21. The sequence goes on along the minus strand of NZ_JBSAXD010000009.1, from coordinate 204,627 downwards.
CCGCGCAGTCGCTGAAGCAGGCGCTGCAGCTCCGGCCGGACTACCTGCCCGCGGCGCTGATGCTGTCGCAGATGGGGCCGGCGGAGCGCGCGGCGGGTATCGTGTCGTTCGAGAAATATGTTCAGCAGAATCCGAAGTCGCGCGACGCGCGCCTCGCGCTGTCGCAGCTGTATCTCGCCGACGACCGGCTCGGCGAAGCGCAGAAGCAGTTCGAGACGATGCGCAAGCTCGACGCGAAGGACCCGACGCCGCTGATGGCGCTCGCGCTGATCAAGATCCAGCAGAAGAAACTCGACGATGCGACGGCCTACCTGAAGCAATACGTGCAGCTCGGCGAGAAGGATCCGAATCTCGACGTCGGCCAGGGCTACATCTACCTCGCGCAGATCGCGATCGACCAGGGCAACGACGCGCAGGCGTCGCAGTGGCTCGACAAGGTCGACCAGACGAGCCAGCACTACCTCCCCGCGCAGATCACGCGCGCGGAGCTGCTGCAGAAGCAGGGCAAGACCGACGAGGCGCGCAAGGTGCTCGACAACCTGTCGGTCACCGATCCGCGCGACGCCGCCGTGATCGCGCGCACCGACGCGTCGATCCTGTTCACCGCGAAGCGGTACAACGAAGCGGAAGCGCGCCTGTCGCGGGCAGTCGACGATTTCCCGGACGATCCGGACCTGCGCTACGACTATGCGATGGCGGCCGAGAAGACCGGCCACTACACGACGATGGAAAAGCAGCTGCGCGAACTGATCCGCACGCAGCCCGACAACCCGCAGGCGTACAACGCGCTCGGCTATTCGCTCGCCGATCGCAACCAGCGCCTGCCCGAGGCCAGCAAGCTGATCGAGAAGGCGGTCGCGCTCGCGCCGAACGACGCGTACATCATGGACAGCCTCGGCTGGGTGAAGTACCGGATGGGCGACACGGCCGGTGCGACGAAGATCCTGCAGCGCGCGTACGACCTGCAGCCGAATGCCGAAATCGGCGCGCATCTCGGCGAGGTGCTGTGGAAGACCGGCGCGCAGGAAGAGGCGCGTTCCGCATTGCGTGCGGCGCAGAAGCTCGAGCCGGACAACGACACGCTCGTGCAGACGCTCAAGCGCCTCCAGATCAACGGCCTCTGATGCAGGTATTCCGGATGTTTTCCCCGTCTTCCCGTGTGGCGCGCGGCGCTGCAGCGGCCGCTGCGGCGCTCGCGCTGGCCGGCTGCGCGAGCACGCCGCCATCGGCGAGCGCGCCGTCCGGCGGCGTGCTGCAGAGCGCCGCGACGCACGCGTATCACGGCCGCTTCGCGGTGCAGTACAGCGACCGCCTCGGCAAGCCCCAGAACGTGTACGGCAACTTCGACTGGCAGGAGCACGGCGACGACGTGTCGCTCGAACTGCGCAGCCCGCTCGGCCAGACGCTCGCGATCGTCAGGTCGTCGCCGCGCGAGGCGTCGCTCGAGCTACCGAACCGCCAGCCGAAATTCGCGCCGGACGTCGGCGAGCTGATGCAGAACACGCTCGGCTTCGCGTTGCCGCTCGCCGGCCTGCGCTACTGGCTGCTGCCGACCCCTGCCCCCGAAACGCCTGCGCAGACGGTACGCGACCCCGACGACGGCACGCGCATCAAGCAGATCCGCCAGGACGGCTGGACCATCGATTACCTTGCATACGCGGATGCGCCGGCCACCGGCGTCAAGCGCGTGAACCTCGTGCGCGAGGCGCCTCCGCTCGACATCAAGCTCGTGCTCGACCAGTGAGCACGCACGCAGCCCGACACGACACCAGCATGACCGACTCGACCCGCTCGCTGCGCAACTGCCTTGCGCCCGCGAAACTCAACCTGTTCCTGCACATCACCGGCCGCCGTCCGAACGGCTACCACGACCTGCAAAGCGTGTTCCAGCTGCTGAACTGGGGCGACACGCTGCACTTCACGCTGCGCGACGACGGCAAGGTCGCGCGCGCAACCGACGTGCCCGGCGTGCCCGAGGAAAGCGATCTCGTCGTGCGCGCGGCGAACCTGCTGAAGGCGCACACGGGCACCACGGCCGGCGTCGACATCGAAATCGACAAGCGCCTGCCGATGGGCGCAGGCCTCGGCGGCGGCAGCTCCGATGCGGCGACGACGCTGCTCGCGCTGAACCGCCTCTGGCAAGTGAATCTGTCGCGCGCCGAATTGCAGTCGCTCGCGGTGAAACTCGGCGCGGACGTGCCGTTTTTTATTTTTGGAAAAAATGCATTCGCAGAGGGTATCGGAGAAGAATTAGCTGAGGTAGAATTGCCGACTCGCTGGTTCCTGGTTGTGACGCCGCGAGTTCATGTCCCGACTGCTGAAATTTTTTCAGATAAGTTGTTGACAAGGGATACGAAGCCAGTCACAATAGCAGACTTTCTTGCACGACAAAGCAGCGACGCAGGATGGCCAGACAGCTTCGGCCGGAATGACATGCAGCAAGTTGTGACAAGTAAGTACGCGGAAGTTGCGCAGGTGGTCAAATGGTTGTATGATGTGACCCCCGCGAGGATGACCGGCTCCGGAGCAAGCGTGTTTGCAGTGTTTCGCAGCAAACAGGAGGCAGAAGCGGTGAAAGCCAATCTGCCCGCCGGTTGGAACGGCGCAGTTGCCGAGAGCCTGAACGAGCATCCGCTCTTCGCTTTCGCGTCATGAAGTTTTACTTTGCCGGATGACCTACAGTTCGGCGAGGTTCAAGTTAAGTGTAGGGGAGTCGCCAAGTTGGTCAAGGCACCGGATTTTGATTCCGGCATGCGAGGGTTCGAGTCCTTCCTCCCCTGCCAAAAATTTTCCCGCATTTCCCGCCCAAGCCCGAAGCAGGTGCACGATGAGCAGCCACAGCCATGACGGCCTGATGGTCTTTACTGGCAACGCGAATCCCGCGCTTGCTCAGGAAGTCGTCAACATTCTTGGTATTCCCCTCGGCAAGGCAATGGTCAGCCGTTTCTCCGACGGCGAGATCCAGGTCGAGATCCAGGAAAACGTGCGCGGCAAGGACGTCTTTGTCCTGCAATCCACGTGCGCACCGACCAACGACAACCTGATGGAACTGATGATCATGGTCGATGCGCTGAAGCGCGCATCCGCAGGCCGGATCACCGCAGCCATCCCCTACTTCGGCTACGCCCGCCAGGACCGCCGCCCGCGTTCGGCGCGCGTCGCGATCTCGGCGAAGATCGTCGCGAACATGCTGGAAATCGCCGGCGTCGAGCGGATCATCACGATGGATCTGCACGCCGACCAGATTCAGGGCTTCTTCGACATTCCGGTCGACAACATCTACGCAACGCCGATCCTGCTGGGTGACCTGCGCAAGCAGAACTACTCGGATCTGCTCGTCGTGTCGCCGGACGTCGGCGGCGTGGTTCGTGCCCGTGCACTCGCGAAGCAGCTGAACTGCGATCTCGCAATCATCGACAAGCGTCGCCCGAAGGCGAACGTCGCCGAAGTGATGAACATCATCGGTGAAGTCGAAGGCCGCACCTGCGTGATCATGGACGACATGGTCGACACCGCCGGCACGCTCTGCAAGGCCGCGCAAGTGCTGAAGGATCGCGGCGCGAAGCAGGTATTCGCTTACGCGACGCACCCGGTGCTGTCGGGCGGCGCCGCTGACCGTATCGCCGCTTCGGCGCTCGACGAACTCGTCGTCACCGACACGATCCCGCTGTCCGCCGAGTCGCTGGGCTGCTCGAAGATCCGCTCGCTGACAAGCGCGAGCCTGCTGGCCGAGACGTTCTCGCGGATCCGCCGCGGCGATTCGGTGATGTCGCTGTTCGCGGAATCCTGATCGGATACCGACACACAAAGCATGCGTAGAAAGCGAAGCGGCAACGCTTCGCTTTTTGCACAATCGGCCGGGACTTACGAAACCCCGGTCATTTCATCGGGGGCCGCGCTGTCGTCGGCCCCGTTTTACTGCCTGGTCGCGGGCAGCAAATGGAGAAACACATGAAAGTCGTCGCTTTCGAGCGCCAACTGCAAGGTACGGGTGCGAGCCGCCGCCTGCGCAACGCCGGTAAGACCACGGGTATCGTCTACGGTGGTGAAGCAGCGCCGCAAATGATCGAGCTCGATCACAACGCCCTGTGGCACGCGCTGAAGAAGGAAGCCTTCCACTCGTCGATCCTCGACCTCGAAGTGGCCGGCGCATCGCAGCAAGTCCTGCTGCGTGATGTTCAGTACCACCCGTTCAAGCAACTCGTGCTGCACGTGGACTTCCAGCGCGTCGACGCGAAGAAGAAGCTGCACACGAAGGTGCCGGTTCACTTCGTGAACGCCGAGACGAGCCCGGCCGTGAAGCTGGCAAGCGCGATCATCGCGCACGTCGTGACGGAAATCGAAGTCGAGTGCCTGCCGGCCGACCTGCCGGAATTCGTCGAAATCGATCTGTCGAAGATCGAAGCAGGCCAGTCGCTGCACGCGAAGGACATCGCACTGCCGCAGGGCGTCGCGCTGACCTCGCACGTCGAAGCTGAAAACCCGGTCGTCGCGTCGGCAGCCCTGCCGGCTGGCGCCGTGGCGGACGCGGCTGAAGGCGAAACGCCGGCAGCCTAAGCGCCCTTTCGATCCGTTTCACGAAACGGTCGACGCAACCCGCCGCGGCTTGCCCGGCGGGTTTTTCTTTTTTTGCGCCCAGGCGGCTTGCGGCCGCCATCGAAACGTCATGATCAAACTGATCGTCGGCCTCGGCAATCCCGGGGCGGAATACACCGCGACGCGCCACAACGCCGGCTTCTGGCTGATCGACCAGCTGGCCCGCGACGCGGGCGCGACGCTGCGCGACGAGCGCCGCTTCCACGGCTTTTACGCGAAGGCCCGCCTGCACGGCGAAGAAGTCCACCTGCTCGAGCCGCAGACCTACATGAACCGCTCCGGCCAATCGGTCGTCGCGCTCGCGCATTTCTTCAAGATCCTGCCTGACCAGATCCTCGTCGCGCATGACGAGCTCGACCTGCCGCCCGGCACCGTCAAGCTGAAGCTCGGCGGCGGCAGCGGCGGCCACAACGGTCTCAAGGACATCTCCGCGCACCTGTCGACGCAGCACTACTGGCGGCTGCGGATCGGCATCGGCCACCCGCGCGACCTGATCCCCGAAAGCGCACGCGCCGGCGCGAAGCCGGACGTCGCGAACTTCGTGCTGAAGCCGCCGCGCCGCGAAGAGCAGGACGTGATCGACGCAGCGATCGAGCGCGCGCTCGCCGTGATGCCGATGGTCGTCAAGGGCGAACTCGACCGCGCGACGATGCTGCTGCATCGAAACGGCTGACACCGCGCCGCACACGGCACGCCGCTTGCGCGCGGTGCACGAACGGGAACGCGCACGCCACGTCGCACCGCGCGGCGCGCATGAGGTAATCTCGTGCTTTTACCCGTCAGGAGCCAAGCGGTGAGCCGTTACTGGAGCGACGTCGTTCAGCAACTCGTGCCCTACGTGCCGGGCGAACAGCCCGCACTCGCGCACCCGGTCAAGCTGAACACCAACGAGAATCCCTATCCGCCGTCGCCGCGCGTCGTCGCGGCAATCGCGCATGAACTCGGCGAGGCCGGCGACGCGCTGCGCCGCTATCCCGATCCGCTCGCGCGCAAGCTGCGCGAGACGGTCGCCGCCCATCACCACATCGCACCCGAGCAGGTCTTCGCCGGCAACGGCTCCGACGAAGTGCTCGCGCATACGTTCCAGGCGCTGCTCAAGCACGACCGGCCGCTGCGCTTCCCCGACATCTCGTACAGCTTCTACCCAACCTACGCGCGCCTGTACGGCGTGCGATACGACGCGCTGCCGCTCGCCGACGATTTCTCGATCCGCGTCGACGACTACCTCGGCGATGCGGGCGGCGTGCTGTTCCCGAACCCGAACGCGCCGACCGGCCGCGCGCTGCCGCTCGAGGACATCGAGCGGATCGCGGCGGCGAACCCGTCGTCGCCCGTCGTGATCGATGAGGCCTACGTGGATTTCGGCGCGCAGTCGGCAATCGCGCTGATCGACCGCTACCCGAACCTGCTCGTCGTCCATACGACGTCGAAGGCGCGTTCGCTCGCCGGGATGCGGGTCGGTTTCGCGTTCGGCCACGCCGGGCTGATCGAGGCGCTCAACCGCGTGAAGGACAGCTTCAACTCGTATCCGCTCGACCGGCTCGCGCAGGTCGCGGCACAGGCGGCGTACGATGACGACGCCTACTTCGACGCGACCTGCCGGCGCGTGATCGACAGCCGCACGCGGCTCACGCAGGCATTGGAGGGATTGGGATTCGAGGTGGTGCCGTCGGCCGCGAACTTCGTGTTCGCACGCCATCCGGCGCACGACGCGGCCACGCTCGCGGCGCGGCTGAAGGAACGGGAGATTTTCGTGCGGCACTTCAAGCTGCCGCGGATCGACCAGCATCTGCGCATCACCGTCGGCACCGACGCCGAATGCGACACGTTCGTCGCGGCACTGGGCGACCTGCTGAGGTAAGCAGCGAACGAAGCCGCGAACGGCACAAGCGCGGCGCGGGCGGCACATGCCGCCCGGCCTGTCATTGCGTCACGATGCGTCGTCGCCCTTCGCGGCGATCAGCGCGTGGTACTTCGCCATCAACTGCTCGTGCGTTTCCTCATGCTGCGGGTCACGCGGAATGCATTCGACCGGACACACCTGCTGGCACTGCGGTTCGTCGAAATGGCCGACGCACTCGGTGCACTTGTTGGGGTCGATCACGTAGATTTCCGGGCCCATCGAAATTGCGCCGTTCGGGCACTCGGGCTCGCACACGTCGCAATTGATGCACTCGTCGGTAATCGTCAAAGCCATACTGATCTCACTTCATCGGGCCGGGGGCCGATTTCGCGGAGAAACCGGCCGGCGCCACTTTACGCGGCAGGGCCTGGGGCCTGTTCCCCCGAATAACGCACGTTCCCGTTATTACCAAAATTCACTCGTGGGGCTGGCCGCCAGAAGGGCCGATCGCCACGTCATGCTCCTTGCGAATACGCCGCTGCGTCCCATTCCTTGCGCTCGGCCCTTCTGGCGGCCAGCGCAAGCCCGTTATTCGGGGGAACAGGCCCCACCCATCGTGGCCACTTTTTCCGTCAGCCACTTCTCGACCGACGGGAACACGAACTTGCTGACATCTCCGCCCAACTGGGCGATTTCGCGCACGATCGTCCCGGAAATGAACTGGTACTGATCGGACGGCGTCATGAACATCGTCTCGACGTCCGGCAGCAGATAGCGGTTCATCCCCGCCATCTGGAACTCATATTCGAAATCGGACACGGCGCGCAGGCCGCGCACGATCACCCGCGCGTTGTTGATGCGGACGAAATCCTTCAGGAGGCCGGTGAAGCCCATCACCTTCACGTTCGGGTAATGGCCGAGCACCTCGTTCGCAATCTCCAGCCGCTCTTCCAGCGAGAAGAACGGCTTTTTCGCGCGGCTGTCGGCGACGCCGACTACCAGCGTATCAAAAATGCTCGACGCGCGCCGCACGAGATCTTCGTGCCCACGCGTCAGCGGATCGAACGTACCCGGATACACGGCGACTACCATGTCGCTCCTCCTGTCATCACGCAAATGAGGGTGCAGCCGTGCGACGCGCACACCACTGCCGAGATGGGCGCACGTCGCGGGGACCGCGCGACGCCTCTTTTGGAACGCGCATTATTCATCATTTTCGCGTCGCAGCAAATGATAGTGAACCGCGCCCGCCTTGCCATGCTTTGCAATCTGCCAGCCGGCGAGCGCGTCGTGCGCGGCCGGATCGAGTTCCTCGCCGGTCTCGACGTACAGCGCGCCGCCCGGCGCGACCAGCGGCGCGGTCAGCGCGATCGCGCGGGCGAGCACGGCCGCGTCGCCGAACGGCGGATCGAGGAACACGACGTCGAACGCGCCCGGCGTGAGCCCGGCCGCAAGGCGCAACGCATCGGCCTCGGCGACCTCGACCGCGCGCGCGCCGAGCTTGTCCTTGATCGCGCGCAACTGCTGCGCCGCACGCGGATGGCGCTCGACCATCACCACGCTCGCCGCGCCGCGCGACGCGGCCTCGAAGCCGAGCGCGCCGGTGCCGGCGAACAGGTCGAGACAGCGCTGCCCGTCGAGATCCTGGCCGAGCCAGTTGAACAGCGTCTCGCGCACGCGATCGGGCGTCGGCCGCAGGCCGTCGAGATCCAGCACCGCGAGCGGCGTGCGTTTCCAGTCGCCGCCGATGATGCGGACCATGTGCGGCTTGCCGCGGCTGGTGGGGGCCGCTGGGCGGCCGGGAGATGAACGGGACATACGGAAGGAAGATCGACTACGGAGGACCGGGCGCGCACGGGGCGCGCCGCCAAACAGGCGCACGTTACCACAAGCGGCGCCGCAAGCTGGCGCAAGCGCAGCGCGCTCGCCTGATAAAATGCGTGGTTTCGGCAGTCGCGCGCTGCGCCCGCACGGGTGTGCGCGACGGCCCGCACGCAGTCCGCGCGCCCACCGGTGGCGGCCTGCCCTCTTCCCGACGTCAGACCATGTTCAGTTTCTTCAAACGATTCAAGAAAACGCAGGAGCCGACTCCCGCGGAATCGCTGCCGGAAGACTTGCCGCAACCGGAAGCGCAGCCCGCCGACAGCCGGCCGGCCGATGTGTCTCCGGCGAGCGTGCCGCAAGCACCGCCCGCACGCGCAACGGCTGCGCAGCCGCCGGTTTCGGCCGAACCCGCCGCGCCATCCGTCGTGATGACGGTCACGCCGACCGGCAACGGCCGCGACGAAGTCGTCGAGACGGTCGAGATCGTCCCGCCGCCCGCGCAGGATCCGTCCGCCAGGAAGTCGTGGCTTGCCCGGCTGAAGTCGGGTCTCGCGAAGACGGGCTCGAACATCACGAGCGTCTTCGTCAACACGAAGATCGACGAGGATCTTTACGAGGAGCTCGAAACCGCGCTGCTGATGTCCGACGCGGGCGTCGACGCGACCGAGTTCCTGCTCACCACGCTGCGCGAGAAGGTGCGCGCGGGCCGACTGACCGATCCGCAGCAGGTCAAGGCCGCGTTGCGCGACCTGCTCGTCGAGCTGCTGAAGCCGCTCGAGAAATCGCTGATGCTCGGCCGCGCGCAGCCGCTCGTGATGATGATCGCGGGCGTCAACGGCGCAGGCAAGACGACCAGCATCGGCAAGCTCGCGAAGCATCTGCAGAGCTTCGACCAGTCGGTGCTGCTGGCCGCCGGCGACACGTTCCGCGCAGCCGCTCGCGAACAGCTGACGGTCTGGGGCGAGCGCAACAACGTGACGGTCGTGCAGCAGGAAAGCGGCGATCCGGCTGCAGTGATCTTCGACGCAGTCAGCGCCGCACGTGCGCGCGGCATCGACGTGATGATGGCCGACACGGCCGGGCGCCTGCCGACGCAGCTGCACCTGATGGAAGAGCTGAAGAAAGTGAAGCGCGTGATCGCGAAGGCGCACGACGGCGCGCCGCACGAGGTGCTGCTCGTGATCGACGCGAACACGGGCCAGAACGGGCTCACGCAAGTGAAGGCATTCGACGATGCGCTCGGGCTGACTGGCCTCATCGTCACGAAGCTCGACGGCACCGCGAAGGGCGGCATCCTCGCCGCGATCGCGCGCCAGCGTCCGGTGCCGGTCTACTTCATCGGCGTCGGCGAGAAGGTCGAGGACCTGCAGCCGTTCAGCGCAGAGGAATTCGCCGACGCACTGCTCGGCTGAGCGCGATACGCGGCTGCGAACCCTGGGCGCCATGCAGGCGCCCTTTTTTCATCCCGCGGCGGCCGGCCTCGAGCGGGCTTCGGTCGGCCGCAGTCGACTTCACTCGGCGTCGGGCTGCGCGCCGGGCGCGGCCGCCTCGAACGCGTCGAGCGTCGCCGCGTGGTCGGCAATCCGCTGGATCGTCGGATAACGCGCGGTATCGATCGAGAAGCGATTCGCGTTGAACACCTGCGGCACGAGGCAGATGTCGGCCAGCGTCGGCGTATCGCCGAAGCACAGCTTGCCGGTGCGTGGATCGTTCGCAAGGCGCGCCTCGAGCGATGCGAAGCCCGTCTCGATCCAGTGGCGGTACCAGTCGTTCTTCGCGTCTTCCGGCACCTGCAGCATGTGCTTCAGGTACTTCAGCACGCGCAGGTTATTGAGCGGATGAATCTCGCACGCGATCTGCAGCGCGATCGCCCGCACGTACGCGCGATCGACCGGCTGCTTCGGCAACAGCGCCGGCTCCGGGTGCGTCTCTTCCAGGTATTCGATGATCGCGAGCGACTGCTGCAGCGTCGCGTCGCCGTCGATCAGCGTCGGCACGAGCGAATCCGGGTTCAGCGCGCGATAGTCGTCCTTCAGTTGCTGGCCGCCTTCGCGCAGCAGGTGCACGGGCACGTAGTCGAACGGCAGCTGCTTCAGGTTCAAGGCGATCCGCACGCGATACGCGGCGGAACTGCGGAAATAGCTGTAAAGCTTCATCGGATGTCTCTCGTTGTCGTGATCGGCCGGCGGCGGCGCACGCCGGAAACCGGCCTGCGCGGCATGGGCATCGCGCGTCGCGCCGGCCGGCGGGGCCGGTGCCGGGGCCCGGTCGGGTCGGATCGCGCGTCGCCGGGATCATGAGTGTAGCGCGCCGGCACGCCGCCGCGCGCTTGCAAGAACCGCCCGAATGCGTGCGATACTCGGTAGGTTCCCCATCTGTCACTGCGCGGCCCGCTCGCCGATGCGACGCGAGCCGCCCCACACGCTTCGATGACCGCTACCCACGATCCCGCCGCAGCCGCGGCCGAACCGTTCCACTGCGCCCGCTTCATCAAGGAAATCGGCCGCGGTCCGCATGGCGCCCGCGCGCTGTCCGCCGAAGACACGTTCGAGCTGTATCGCGCGATGCTCGATGCGCGCGTGTCGGACGTCGAACTCGGCGCGATCCTGATCGCATACCGTCTGAAGGGCGAGACTGCCGACGAGCTCGCCGCGATGCTCGCCGCCGCGCACGCGTCGTTCGAGCCCGTGCATGTGCGGGACAGCGCGTTCTGCGCGGTGTCGATCCCGAGCTACAACGGCGCGCGCAAGCAGCCGAACCTCGTGCCGCTGCTCGCGCTGCTGCTCGCGCGCGAAGGCGTGCCGGTGCTCGTGCACGGCGTCACGCGCGATCCGGGCCGCGTGACGAGCGCGGAAATCTTCGCTGCGCTGTCGATCGCGCCGTCGGCGTCGCACGACGCGATCGAGGACATGCTCGCCGAACGCCGCGTCGCATTCGCGCCGATCGACGCGCTCGCGCCGCGGCTCGCACGCCTGCTGGCGATGCGCAGCGTGCTCGGCGTGCGCAACTCGACGCATACGCTCGTGAAGATCCTGCAGCCGTTCGCGCCCGCGGGCCTGCGGCTCGTCAACTACACGCATCCGCCGTATCGCGACAGCCTCGCGCAGCTGTTCCGCGACCATCCGGACGCCGCGCAGGGCGGCGCGCTGCTCGCGCGCGGCACCGAGGGCGAGGCCGTCGCCGACACGCGGCGCCAGGTGCAGGTCGACTGGCTGCACGACGGCGTGTGCGACACGCTGATCGATGCCGAGCGCTCGTCGGCCGACGCGCCGCCCGTCGCGCTGCCGGAATCGCGCGATGCGGCCACCACCGCCGCGTGGACGGACGCGGTGCTGCGCGGCGAGATTCCAGTGCCGGAGACGGTCGCCCGGCAGGTCGACACGATCGTGCGGATCGCGCGCATCGGCACGTGAGTGTGTGCCGGCGCATCGGCGCGCGGCCTCGTGCCGATGCGCCGGGCGCATGGCACCGCCGCCGCACCCGCTACGTCCGTTCCGTAACACCCCGTGAAACGACCCATTTGACACGCGCAGGCGACTTCGCATAGAGTTGTCGCCATGCGTTCCTTTCCGAACACCCTCCGAATTACCTCCGGTCGCCTAGCGCGGCCGCTATCGCTACGCCTAGCCTAAGGCTGTCGTAGCGCCGTGTGCTGTCCGCACGGTCCCTCCTCAGCAGTTCCTCGCAGTACCTTCTCGCAGTTTTTTACAACCCGAAGTCGTCAGCCTTCGTCCGTCTATCCGTCGGCCGAACCGCGAAGATCATCCGCATCCGCAGTGCCATCCGGCGCCACGGTGCGAGGCAGCGTCTACCGCCGCTCATGCCGTCCGTCTTCGCTCGCGACTCGAGACCCGAGGTCCATGAAGATGAAACGCAACCCGCAAGAGAAGTACCGATCGTTCGAACCGGTCCGCATCAACGGCCGCAAATGGCCGACCCGCACGGTCGAGCGCGCGCCGGTCTGGATGAGCACCGATCTGCGCGACGGCAACCAGTCGCTGATCGAGCCGATGAGCATCGAGCAGAAGCTCGAGTTCTTCGAGATGCTCGTCGCGATCGGCTTCAAGGAGATCGAAGTCGGTTTTCCGTCGGCGTCGCAAACCGACTTCGATTTCGTGCGCAAGCTGATCGACGAGAAGCGCATCCCCGACGACGTGACGATCGAAGTGCTCGTGCAGTCGCGCGAAGACCTGATCGCGCGCACGTTCGACGCGCTCGAAGGCGTGCCGCGCGCGATCGTGCACCTGTACAACGCGATCTGTCCGTCGTTCCGCCGCATCGTGTTCGGGATGTCGAAGGAGGACGTGAAGGCGCTCGCGGTCGAGGGCACGCGCGTCATCAAGGAACACGCGGCGGCGCGCCCCGGCACGCACTGGACCTACCAGTATTCGCCCGAGACCTTCAGCATGACCGAGCTGTCGTTCGCGCGCGAGGTGTGCGACGCGGTCGCGCAGACCTGGCGGCCGACCCGCGACCACAAGATGATCATCAACCTGCCGGCAACCGTCGAAGCCGCGACGCCGAACGTGTTCGCCGACCAGATCGAATGGATGGACCGCAACCTCGGCTATCGCGACAGCATCGTGCTGTCCGTGCATCCGCACAACGACCGCGGCACCGCGGTCGCCGCCGCCGAACTCGCGCTGCTCGCGGGCGCCGACCGCATCGAGGGATGCCTGTTCGGCAACGGCGAGCGCACCGGCAACGTCGACCTCGTCACGCTCGCGCTGAACCTCTACACGCAGGGCATCGATCCGGGCCTCGATTTCTCCGATATCGACGCGGTGCGCCGCGTCGTCGAGCGCTGCAACCAGATTCCCGTGCATCCGCGTCATCCGTACGCGGGCGACCTCGTGTTCACCGCATTCTCGGGGTCGCACCAGGACGCGATCCGCAAGGGCTTCGCGCAGCAGCGTCCCGACGCGATCTGGGAAGTGCCGTACCTGCCGATCGATCCCGCCGATGTCGGCCGCAGCTACGACGCGGTGATTCGCGTGAACAGCCAGTCCGGCAAGGGCGGTGCGACGTTCCTGCTCGAACGCGGTCTGGGCTTCACGCCGCCGCGCCGCGTGCAGATCGAATTCAGCCATGCGGTGCAGACGCTCGCCGACGTGTCGGGCGAGGAAGTCACGGGCGACGCGATCTGCGCGCTGTTCTCGCGCGAGTTCCTCGAAACCGACGGTCCCGCTGCCCGCAATGGCGGCAGCGTCCGCTGGGAGAACCGCGAAATCGCCGGCGCGGGCCCGGCCGATGCATCCCCGGAACAGGTCGTGCAGCGCGCGGCCGCGGCGTTCGCGGCGGCCGCGGGTGCGGCGCTCGACGTCGGTTCCTGCGAGCACATGCGCACCGCGGACGGCCGCACGGCCGTGTTCGTCGGCTGCCGGGTCGGCGACGCGCCGGCGCGGCACGGGATCGGTGTGCATGCCGATGCGGCGACCGCCGCGCTGGATGCCGTCGTCAGCGCGGTCAACCGCTCGGCATGGCATTGCGCCGATCGCCGTGCGGCGGCCTGACGGTTCGCATCAGGGTTTGAAGCAGGTCGGCAAGCAGTGCGAGACCGCCCGTGCAACGCGCAACCCGCGCTGCACGCGCCAACAAAAAGCGGCCCAGGAGGCCGCTTCAGACGGGACACGAAAAGGAATGCCACGCGCGTTCATGTCTCGGTCGCGCACCGCGTCGCCTGCCATGCGAGCAGGCGCCAGCGCCCCTGCTCCTGCGTCTGCACGGCCGTGTACGCAATCGGAAACACGAGGCCGCCGTTGTTCGTCTCCATCTCGATCAGTGCGCGCCCGGTGACGATGCAGGTCTCGTCGCCGACGGGCAGCACGTCCTGCGACTGGATCTCGATCTGGCGATAGCGGCGGCGGCCGGCGGCAATGGCGTCGATGAACTGCTGCTTCGTTTCCCGTTTGCCGTTGGTGTGGACATAGAACACCTTGTCCGACAGCAACGACTCGAGCGCCTCGCCGTCCCCGTCCACCATTGCACGGAACCGATCGCGCTCGAGCGCGCGGATCGCATCGACCACCTTCGCCATCGCCTGACTCCTCGGCAACGCGCACGCCGTGCGCGGGCGTGCGGATCAGAAGTTGTACTGCACGTAGAACTGGTGGAAATTTATACCAGGATTCGGCTCTTTGATACCCGCGTTAGACACATGTTGAAAACGGTAGCCGACCTGATACTGTTGGCGTTCTCCGAACTGCGCGCCGACGCCGACCACGTCCACGAACTGGAACGCGGTCGACAGCGACAGATTGGTCGCAATCGTCGGATGGGACAGCAGCCGCACGCCCGCGCCGGCCTCGACGAACGGTCGCACCTCGCCCGCGCTCTTGATGAAGCGGAACATCGGCGTCCCGCCGACTTCCCAGATGCTGCTGTGGATGTTGCCGCCCGTATGCCAGTAGCCGACGTGGCCTTCCATCACGAACGCGAAGTGCCAGCCGCCGACCTCCCACCACGTCCAGCCCGGATCCCAGACGACGCCGAGGTCGCCCTTGTCGATCCCGTGGCGATCGGAAAACCCGCCGCCCGCCTGGATCCCCCAACGATCCGCAAACGCCGCTCCGGACCCGCCAAGCAATGCCGCAGCCAGGACCGCATGCATCGCAAGCCGGCCGCGCAGCCGACCATTCTTCTTATTGTTCATCTGACACTCCAACTCTGTGGGTTGAATGGCACCGGCCGCGGCGCGGCCTGGCACGAGCGAACAGAATGGTATGGTAAAGGACTTTTCCGATCGGCATCGCGTAGCGAAATGGTTTGCTTCCCAAACGACAAAAATCGAAATCGTCTACTGATTCCTCGGAAAAACAACGAGTTACGGAACTTGCTGGCGTTCGAGCGGTCACGCCTAATACTATCGACATCGCAAGATCGATAGAAAACCGGGAACTTGAAAGCCCGTGCCCTCTCTAAGGAATTAGCACTCAGTTGGCTGGAGTGCTAAGATTGACCGCGGAATCATCCGAGTCCGGGGTTCATCCCTGATTCCAAAGGAGTTTTCTTAAGTGAGCAACGCTCTGACCCTCCCGAACACCCTGAGCCCGGCGTCTGCTAAGGCCGAATCGGCAGGCTCGCTGGCGCTCGCAACCCATTCGATGTTGCCGGGCCAGCTGGGCAACATCGACGCCTATATCCAGGCGGTCAATCGTATCCCGTTGCTGACGGCCGAGGAAGAACGCCAGTACGCGACCGAGTTCCGCGAGCAGAACAACCTCGACTCGGCCCGCCGTCTCGTGCTGTCGCACCTGCGGCTCGTCGTGTCGATCGCGCGCAACTACCTCGGCTACGGCCTGCCCCACGGCGACCTGATCCAGGAAGGCAACATCGGCCTGATGAAGGCCGTGAAGCGCTTCGATCCGGCGCAGAACGTGCGTCTCGTGTCGTATGCGATCCACTGGATCAAGGCCGAGATCCACGAATACATCCTGCGCAACTGGCGCATGGTGAAGGTCGCGACGACGAAGGCGCAGCGCAAGCTGTTCTTCAACCTGCGCAGCCACAAGAAGGGCATGCAGGCGATGACGCCCGAGGAGATCGACGGCCTCGCGCAGGAACTCAACGTCAAGCGCGAAGAAGTGACCGAGATGGAAACGCGGCTGTCGGGCGGCGACATCGCGCTCGAGGGCCAGGTCGAGGACGGCGAGGAAAGCTATGCGCCGATCGCGTATCTCGCCGATTCGCACAACGAGCCGACCGCCGTGCTCGCCGCGCGTCAGCGCGACACGCTGCAGACGGACGGCATCGCGCAGGCGCTCGACGCGCTCGACGCGCGCAGCCGCCGCATCATCGAGGCGCGCTGGCTGCACGTCGACGACGACGGCTCGGGCGGCTCGACGCTGCACGACCTCGCCGCCGAGTTCGGCGTATCGGCGGAACGCATCCGCCAGATCGAAGCGAGCGCAATGAAGAAAATGCGCACGGCACTCGCCGCGTACGCATAAATCAGCCGATTCAGAGTATCGCCCCCAAAAACCGCTGCCTGACCGGCAGCGGTTTTTTTTCGTCGATTAATTGACCTGATTTATCGGGTATTCGACGTTCAATGACCATTCCCCGCAACTATTGATCCAGCGCAAGTTCCGGCGCACCGTTCGCGACGGAGTGCCGCAGCGCAGCACTCGGCGCGGAAAAGGCGGCATTTTAAAATTGGCATGTCCGGCGCAACAGGATTAAAACAGCTTAACGGCCGTCATATATCCGACGTAAAGTCGCCCCCAACCCGCGTTAAATCGAATCAGGATTATGGCCTTGACCTCGATCAATAAAGCGGCCGCACGCCCGGCCAGCGCGCCCGGCTGGCGCGGCCGCATCGCCGCTTGGGTACGCGGCCCGACACTCGCCCGCGACATCGCCATTGTGCTGATCATCAAGCTGATCCTGCTGATGGCGCTCAAATACGCGTTCTTCAATCATCCGCAGGCCGAGCACATGTCGCTGCCGCCTGCCGCCGTCGCCGAGAAGCTGCTCTCGGTCCCGGCGCCCCCTTCTACCCAGGGAGACCACCATGATAAGTAGCGAAGTCGTCGATCTGTCACGACTGCAGTTCGGCATCACAGCGCTCTACCACTTCCTGTTCGTGCCGCTGACGCTCGGGCTGTCGTGGCTGCTCGTGATCATGGAAGCCGTCTACGTGATGACCGGCAAGCAGGTCTACAAGGACATGACCCAGTTCTGGGGCAAGCTGTTCGGCATCAACTTTGCGATGGGCGTGACGACCGGCATCACGCTCGAATTCCAGTTCGGCACGAACTGGTCGTACTACTCGCACTACGTCGGCGACATCTTCGGCGTGCCGCTCGCGGTCGAGGGCCTGATGGCGTTCTTCCTCGAATCGACGTTCGTCGGCCTGTTCTTCTTCGGCTGGAACCGCCTGTCGAAGGTCAAGCACCTGATGGTCACGTTCCTCGTCGCGCTCGGCTCGAACCTGTCCGCGCTGTGGATCCTCGTCGCGAACGGCTGGATGAACAACCCGGTCGGCGCCGAGTTCAACTACCAGACGATGCGCATGGAGATGACGAGCCTGTTCGACGTGCTGTTCAACCCGGTCGCGCAGGTGAAGTTCGTGCACACCGTGTCGGCCGGCTACGTGTCGGCTGCGATGTTCGTGCTCGGCGTGTCGTCGTGGTATCTGCTGAAGAAGCGCGACATCGATTTCGCACTGCGCTCGTTTGCGGTTGCGGCCGGCTTCGGCCTCGCGGCGACGCTGTGCGTGATCGTGCTCGGCGACGAATCGGGCTACACGACCGGCGAAGTGCAGAAGATGAAGCTCGCGGCGATCGAATCCGAATGGGAAACGCAGGCGGCGCCCGCGTCGTTCACGCTGATCGGCTTGCCGAACCAGAAGGAGCAGCGTACCGACTACGCGATCAAGATTCCGTACGCGCTCGGCCTGATTGCGACGCGTTCGATCGACGAGCCGGTGATCGGCCTGCGCGAGCTCGCGAAGCGCAGCGAGGAGCACATCCAGAGTGGCATGATCGCGTACGGCGCACTGCAGAAGATCAAGGAAGGCGACACGAGCGACGCGACGCACGCACTGTTCGACCAGCACAAGCAGTATCTCGGCTACGGGCTGATGCTCAAGCAGTTCACGCCGAACGTGACCGACGCGACGCCCGAGCAGATCAAGGAAGCCGCGAAGAAGACCATCCCGCCTGTGGCGCCGGTGTTCTTCTCGTTCCGGATCATGGTGTTCCTCGGTTTCCTGTTCGTCGCGACCTTCGTCGCCGCGTTCTGGTTCTGCGCGCGCCGCGAATTGCTGCAGGACAACCGCCGCTGGTTCCTGCGCTACGCGGTGTGGGCGATCCCGCTGCCGTGGATCGCCATCGAATTCGGCTGGATCGTCGCCGAACTGGGGCGCCAGCCGTGGACGATCGCCGGCGTGCTGCCGACGCACCTGTCCGCGTCGAGCCTGACGCCAACCGATCTGTACCTGAGCCTCGCCGGTTTCATCGTGTTCTACACGGCGCTCTTCATCCTCGAGATCACGCTGATGTTCAAGTACGCCCGCCTCGGCCCGTCGTCGCTGCACACCGGCCGCTATCACCACGAGCTGGCCGCCGCCGAGCGCGCGTCCGCATGACGGCACACGCGTACCCGACACCGAACAAGGAATCGCTATGGACTATGCAACTCTCAAGCTGATCTGGTGGCTGCTCGTCGGCGTGCTGCTGATCGGCTTCGCCGTCACCGACGGCTTCGACATGGGCGCGACTGCGCTGCTACCGTTCCTCGGCAAGACCGACGACGAGCGCCGCATCATCGTCAACACCGTCGGCGCGACCTGGGAAGGCAACCAGGTGTGGCTGATCACCGCCGGCGGTGCGATGTTCGCCGCGTGGCCGCTCGTCTATGCGGCGTCGTTCTCCGGCTTCTACTTCGCGATGCTGCTCGTGCTGTTCGCGCTGTTCTTCCGGCCGGTCGGCTTCGACTACCGCAGCAAGCGGCCCGATCCGCGCTGGCGCGCGGGCTGGGACTGGGGCCTCTTCATCGGCGGCTTCGTGCCCGCGCTCGTGTTCGGCGTCGCGTTCGGCAACCTGCTGCAGGGCGTGCCGTTCCAGTTCGACACCGATCTGCGCGTCACCTATCACGGCAGCTTCTGGGCGCTGCTGAACCCGTTCGCGCTGCTGTGCGGCCTCGTCAGCCTGACGATGCTCGTCGCGCACGGCGCCGCGTTCATCAAGATGAAGACGGACGGCGTGATCGCGCGCCGCGCGTCGGTCGCGCTGCGCGTGTCGGCGTTCCTCGCCGTCGTGCTGTTCGTGCTCGCCGGCGTGCTGATCGCGTCGTACATCGGCGGCTTCCACATCACGCGCGCCGCGCCCACCGACGCGGTCGCGAACCCGCTGCTGAAGGACGTCGCCGCGGGCTCGGGCCTGTGGCTCGCGAACTACGGCGAATATCCGTGGATGATCGCGGCGCCGGTCGTCGGCATCGCGGGCGGCGTGCTCGCGCTGCTGCTCGCGGGCTCGCGCCTCGAGAAGACCGCGTTCGTCTGCACGGGCCTGATGATCGTCGGCGTGATCCTGACCGCGGGCTTCTCGATGTTCCCGTTCATCATGCCGTCGTCGCTCGATCCGCGCAGCAGCCTGACCGTGTGGGATTCGACGTCGAGCCAGAAGACGCTGCAGGTGATGCTGTTTGCCGTGATCGTGTTCCTGCCGATCATCCTGCTCTATACGAGCTGGGTCTATCGCGTGATGCGCGGCAAGGTCACGCGCCAGACGCTCGAAGAGAACACGCACTCGATGTACTGAACCCGGCCGGGGCGCGCACGCGCCCTCGCCCCCCGTTTCGCAAGGAGTCGGATCATGTGGTATTTCAGCTGGATTCTCGGTATCGGCGTCGCGCTCGCGTTCGGCATCATCAACGCGATGTGGCTCGAGGCGCGGCAGCGCAAGCAGGAAGCGCCGGTGCGCGCAAACTGACGCTGCCCGCTGCGTGCGCCGCCTGACGGCCCGCGCAGCGCAAACCCGTCAAAGCAACACGGCGCCCGAGGGCGCCGTGTTGCTTTTCCAGGCGCGGCAACGATCGGGGATCGCTGCCGCGCGAGCCCAGGCCGCTCAGGCAGGCTGGGCAGCCGTACCACCGCCCGCTGCCGGCAGGCGCGCATTGAGCTGTTCCGCGTAGCGCGCGGCCGCGCTGCCGCAGACGATGTGGAACGTGTCGGCGCCGACCCACGCAACGTCGAGCGACTCGAGGCGCTGGCGATCGACCGCCGACGGATCGAGCACGACGACGCGCAGGCGCGTGGTTGCCACCGCGTCGAGCGACGCGACGTTCGTCGCACCGCCGAACACCGCGAGCCAGCGTGCCGGATCCGGATCGAGCGGACCGGCCGCAACGCCCGCGGCCATACCCGCCGGCGCAGCCGCCGCCTTCGGTGCGCTCGCGGCTGCAACTGCGCCGCTGCCGATCGCCGTGCGCATTTCGTCGGCGATGATGTCCGCCTCCGGCCCGATGATCACCTGCACGCTGTTGCCGCCGCGCTTGAGCACGCCGCGCGCGCCGACCGACTTCAGGTCCGCTTCCGACACCTTGCCCGGATCGACGACGGTCAGGCGCAGGCGCGTCGTGCACGCGTCGACGACCGTCAGGTTGCCGGCGCCGCCGAGCGCGGCGATGTAGCGCTGCGCGCGCGGCGCGGCGGCCGCTGCAGCCGCACCTGGTGCGACATAGCCGCCCGCCTCGAACGACTCGGCCGCCGCTTCGGCCGTTGCCGGCTCGCGGCCCGGCGTCGCCATGTTGAACTTGCGGATGAAGAAGCGGAACAGCCCGTAGTACGCGATGCCGTACGCGATGCCGAGCGGAATCGCGACCCAGCCCTTCGTCGACAGCCCGTAGTTCAGCACGTAGTCGATCGCACCGGCCGAGAACGTGAAGCCGAGCTTCACGTCGAGCAGCTGGCAGATCGCGAGCGACAGCCCCGTCAGCACCGCGTGGATCACGTACAGCACCGGCGCGAGGAACATGAAGCTGAATTCGATCGGCTCGGTCACGCCGGTCAGGAACGACGTGAGCGCCATCGAGAACAGCAGGCCGCCGACCACCGCGCGGCGCTCCTTCGGCGCTTCATGCAGCATCGCGAGACACGCGGCCGGCAGGCCGAACATCATGATCGGGAAGAAGCCGGCCATGAAGGTGCCCGCGGTCGGGTCGCCCGCGAAGAAGCGGTGCAGGTCGCCGTGCACGATGTCGCCACCGGCGGCCGGCGTGAAGTTGCCGAACACGAACCACGCGAGCGAGTTGATGATGTGGTGCAGGCCCGTGACGAGCAGCAACCGGTTCAGGAAGCCGAACACGAACGCACCGATCGCGCCCGCGGTCGTCAGCCACTGGCCGGCCGCGTCGATTGCGTGCTGGACCGGCTGCCACACGTAGCCGAACACGATGCCGAGCACGACGCACGCGAGCCCCGTGATGATCGGCACGAAGCGCTTGCCGCCGAAGAACGCGAGGTAGTCGGGCAGCTTGATGTCCTTGTAGCGGTTGTACAGCAGCCCCGCGACCACGCCCGCGATGATCCCGGACAGCACGCCCATGTTCAGCTTCGGATCGATGTCCTTCATGATCGCGGTTTCGATCAGGTAGCCGATCGCACCCGCGAGCGCCGCGACGCCGTTGTTGTCCTTCGCGAAGCCGACCGCCACGCCGATCGCAAACAAGAGCGGCAGGTTGTCGAAGATCGCGCCGCCCGCGTCGGCGATCATCTTGATGTTGAACACGTCCGGCTGGCCGAGACGCAGCAGGATGCCGGCGACCGGCAGCACCGCGATGGGCAGCATGAGCGCGCGGCCCAGGCTCTGTATCTTCAGAAACGGATTCCCGTCCATTCAGTCCTCCTATCCTTGTCTATTCGTTGACCTGATTGCTTTCATATCGAATCTGCGTTGATGCCGAAACGGCACGCGAGTCCTGCCGACGACGCTCAGTCGAGCGGCCAGACCTCGCGGCTTGCTGCCCTTACCGCCTGAGCCGAATCGAGCGCGAGCAGGTCCTGCGCGCGCTGGCGGCACAGCGGGTAATCGAGTCGGCGCACGCGCGCCTTGATGCCTGGCACCGACACCGGATCGACCGACAGCTCGGTCACGCCGAGGCCGACGAGGATCGGCACCGCGAGCGGATCGCCGCCGAGCGCGCCGCACACGCCGACCCACTTGCCGTGCTTCCCGGCGCCGCGCACCGCGATGTCGATCAAGCGCAGCACGGCCGGATGCAGGCCGTCCGCCTGCGCGGCGAGATCGGCCTGGCAGCGGTCCATCGCGAGCGTGTACTGGGTCAGGTCGTTGGTGCCGATCGACAGGAAGTCCGCGTGCTGCGCGAGCTGGTCGGCGAGCAGCGCCGCCGACGGCACCTCGATCATCACGCCGACCTCGATCGGCTCGGTGCGGCCCTGCTCGCGCGCGAACTCGTCGATACGCTTCCTCAGCCGCACCAGTTCGCCCGCGTCGGTGACCATCGGCAGCAGGATGCGCACCGCGCCGAACGGCTTCACCGCGAGCAGGCCCTGCAGCTGGTCGTCGAGCAGGTCGGGACGCACCTGCGCGAGCCGGATCCCGCGCAGGCCGAGCGCCGGGTTCGGCTCGGGCGGCAGCGTCAGGTAGTCGACTTCCTTGTCCGCACCGACGTCGAGCGTGCGGATGATCGCGGTGCGGCCCTGCAGCGCGTCGACGATCGACTGGTAGCTCTGCTGGTGTTCGATGACGGTCGGCGCGGCCTGGCGGTGGATGAACATCAGCTCGGTGCGCAGCAGCCCGACCGCGTCCGCGCCGTTGTCCACCGCGGTGTTCGCGTCGTCGAGCGTCGCGATGTTCGCGGCGACCTCGATCGCGCGGCCATCGGCGGTCGCGGCGGCTTCGCCCGCCAGCTTCCGGTTCGCCTCGCGCACGCCGGCGAGACGTTCGCGCTCGTGGCGCGCGCGCTCGACGTCGAGCGCGGTCGGCGCGTGTTCGAGACGGCCCGCGCTCGCGTCGACGACGACCTGCGTGCCGTCCGGGAGCGCGTACAGCGCATCGCCGACCGCGACGAGCGCCGGGATACCGAGCTGGCGCGCGATGATCGCCGCGTGCGATGTCGCACCGCCGCGCGCCATCACGAGCGCGGTCACGCGCTGGCGATCGAGCGACGACAGGTCCGACGGCGTGAATTCCTCGGCTGCGAGCACGGCCTCGTCGGGCAGCGCGCGCGCCGCGCCGTTCGTGTGGTCGAGCGCGCGCAGCACGCGTTTTTCGATGTCGCGCAGGTCGGCCGCGCGCTCGGCGAGCAGCGCGTCGTCGAGCTTCGACAGCGTGTCGATCTGCGCGCGGATCGTCGCGCGCCACGCGAAGCCCGCACTTTTGCCGAGACTGATCAGGTCGCGCGCCGCGTCGATCAGCGTCGGATCCTCGAGCAGCACGCGGTGCACCGCGAAGATCCCCGCTTCGCCGACCGCGCCGCGCGCCGATGCATTGCGCACCGTGTCGTCGAGTTCGGCGTCGACGGCCTTCAGCGCCTGGTCGAGCTGGCGGCTCTCCGCCGCAGGCGTGCCGGCCGCTTGCTCGGGCGGCACGATCTCCGCATCGTCGAGACGCACCAGCGTGCCGACTGCGATGCCGGGCGCCGCGCACACGCCCGCGAGCGTGTTCGGGTCAAGCGGTGCGCCAACGCTGCGCGTCACGGCCTGCGGCGCGGGCGAAAACGTGCGCGCCGGCTTTTCCTCGACCTCGCCGTGCGCTTCGCGCAGCAGCTCGTGCTCGACCGCGTCGACGGCCTGCTGCGCGTGCGCGCCGCGGCCGACCAGTTCGACCGTCGCCCCAACGCCTGCGCCGAGACCGAGCAGCCCGACGACGCTCACGATGGACGCGTGGTGGCCGTCGAAAAGCACGTCGACGTTCGCGTCGAAGCCGCGCGCGGCCTCCCGTGCACGCGCGGCCGGCCGCGCGTGCAAGCCGCCCGGCTGCGTCAGCACGACCGTGCGACGCACTTCATCGGTCACTGCCGCGCCGGCCCCGGCCGCCTGCGCGGCCGCGCCGCCCTTGCCGCGCAGCAACAGCAGTGGCGTCTCGCCAGCCGTCGCGAAACCGTGCGCGCGATCGATCACCTCGAACGCGTCGGAATTCGCGATCGCGATCACCGACACGAGCGAATGCGCGTTGCGCGCCACCGCGTCCTGATCGAATTCGATCAGCAGGTCGCCCGCGTCGACGCGCGCGCCGGCGTCGACGCGTGCGATGAAGCCCTGCCCGTTGAGCTCGACGGTGTCGATGCCGATGTGCAGCAGCACCTCCGCGCCCTGCGGCGTCGTGATCGTCACCGCGTGGCCGGTGCGCGCGAGGTGCGACACGACGCCCGCGCACGGCGCGACGAGCTTGCCCGCGAGCGGGTCGATGCCGATGCCGTCGCCGAACATCCCGCCGGAGAACACCGGATCGGGCACGTCGGCCAGCGGAACGATCGGCCCCGTCAGCGGGGCCAGCAGAACGATCTGATCGTGGGTGGGGCTCTTCAACTGGGACTCCTCGGCGCGTCTCATCGGCTGTCTCGGCTCGTCAATGCGTTTCGGTGACTTTGTTCAGGTGGCGCGGCGTGTCGGGATTGCGGCCGCGCGCGACGGCGAGATCCGCCGCCATCACGTAGAACGAAAGAATGGCGGCGATCGGATCGAGCGCCGAATGGGCGGTTTGCGCGAGCGGCAGCACCGTGCCCGATACGCCGGGCGTGCCGGCGGGCGCGGCGAGCAGCACGGCGGCGCCGCGCGCGCGCATGTCGCTCGCGAGCTGCAGCAGGCCGGCCTGCTCCGGCCCCGGCGGTGCGAACACGAGCAGCGGGTAGTCGCGGTCGATCAGCTCCATCGGGCCGTGTCGGACTTCGGCGCTCGAGAACGCCTCGGCCTGGATGCCGGACGTTTCCTTCAGCTTCAGCGCGGCTTCCTGCGCGATCGCGAGGCCGAGGCCGCGGCCGATCACGATCATCCGTTCGACCTCGGCGAGCGCCGCGACGGCCGGCGCCCAGTCGAGCGCGCCCGCCTGCGCGAGCGCGTCGGGCAACCCGCGCAACGCGCTCACGAGCTCGGCGTCGCGCTGCCAGAATGCAACGATCTGCGCGGACAGCGACAGCATCGCGATATAGCTCTTCGTCGCCGCAACCGACAGCTCGGGGCCGGCGAGCAGCGGCAGCTGGTGCTCGCACGCGTCGGCAAGCGGCGACGGCAGCACGTTGACGGCCGCGACGGTGCGCGCGCCCGCTTCGCGCAGCGCGGCCATCGTGTTGACGAGATCGGGGCTCTTGCCCGACTGCGAGAATGCGATCGCGAGCTGGTCCTGCACCTTCAGCGGCGCCTGCTGCAGCGTCGCGACGGACATCGGCAGCGACGCGACCGGTACGCCGAGGCGGCTCATCGTCAGGCTTGCGAAATAACTGGCGGCGTGATCCGAGCTGCCGCGCGCGACCGTCAGCGCAACGGCCGGCGGATGATCCGTCAGTTGGCCGGCGAGCGCTTCGACGCGCGACGTGTCGGCGAGCTGCGCGGCGACGACCTGGGCGGCTTCGCGCGCTTCGTTAAGCATATTCGACAATCGATTCTCCTTCGACGTAGGTCGCGGTGAGGTTCAGGTCGCGATCGAACACGACGAGGTCGGCCCACGCGCCGCGCGCGAGGCGACCGCGATCGGCGATGCCGAGGTAGTCGGCCGCATAGCGCGACATCCGGTTCGACACGTCGGCGATCGGCAGGCCGAGCGACACGAGGTTGCGCAGCGCCTGGTCCATCGTCAGCGTGCTGCCCGCGAGCGTGCCGTCGGCGAGGCGCACGCCGCCGAGGCACTTCGTCACGTGCTGGCTGCCGAGCCGGTATTCGCCGTCGGGCATGCCGGTCGCCGACGTGCTGTCGGTCACGACGTACAGGCGCGGAATCGCGCGCAGCGCCGCGCGGATCGCGCCCGGATGCACGTGCAGCAGGTCGGGGATGATCTCCGCGTATTCGGCATGCGCGAGCGCCGCGCCGACGAGGCCCGGGTTGCGGTGATGCAGCGGCGACATCGCGTTGAACAGGTGCGTGAACCCGCACGCGCCGTGCTTGAGCGCGGCGACCGCGTCGTCGTAGGTCGCGAGCGAGTGGCCGAGCTGCACGCGCACGCCGCGCGCGGCCATCTCGCCGATGATCTCGATGTGCCCGGCGATTTCCGGCGCGAGCGTGACGACGCGGATCGGCGCGATCGACAGGTACTTCAGCACTTCGTCGAGCACGGCCGACACGGCCGCGTCCGGCTGCGCGCCGAGCTTGCCGGGGTTGATGTACGGCCCTTCGAGGTGCACCCCGAGCACGCGCGCGCCGCCCGGCGTGCGGGTGCGCGCCACGGTGCCGAGGTTCGCGACGACCTGCATCAGCTCGTCGCGCGGCGCGGTCATCGTCGTCGCGAGCAGGCTCGTCGTGCCGTACTGCGCGTGCGTGCGGGCGATCGTCTCGATCGCGTCGCCGCCTTCCATCACGTCGGCACCGCCGCCGCCGTGCACGTGCAGGTCGATGAAGCCGGGCAGGATGTACGGCGCATCGTTCTTCGCGGGATCGGCAGGCGCGCCGGTGAGCTCGGTGATGCGGCCGTTCTCGCAATCGAGCGAACCGTGGATCCAGCCGTCGGGGGTGAGGATGTTGCCAGTCAGCATGACGTTCTCTTGATGATCTGGTGACGCGGCCATCCGCGTCGTGATTTGCAAATCTGCCGGTTGCGCCGGTTGCCGCACGCCGCGGCAGTCTCGCGCGTCAGCGTTTCAGTTCGGCGACGAAATCATGGTAGTCGTCGCGGCAATACGTTTCGGTCACTTCGATCGCGCGCTGGTCGGCGCCGTAGCCGATGCGCGTGATCACGAGGAGCGCCGCGCCTGGCGCTACCGCCATCCATTTCGCGATGTCGCGCGTCGCATTCACCGCGCGAAAGTGTTGCAACGCACGCACCACGACCGTGCCGCGCGCTTCGAGGTACTCGTACAGCGACGCACCGAGCGCCTGCGGATCGGGCACCCGTTCGGACCAGCCGATTTCCATGAGCCTCCGGGGAGTCGGGCGACGGACGCGAGCCGTCGAATGTGGAGGCATTATATAACCACAATAGTACCAGTCAACGAACTGGTATTAGCCTCGTGAGAATCGCCGGAAGCCTTGTGCGGCAAGCGTTTTAGTCGCCACAAAGCCTTTGTTTACAACGCATTCCAGGATAGGGATTTACCCGGATCGGTATGCAAGGGGCCAGTTCCGGCGCGCCGCCCGTCGGGTTGCAACGCGTGAAAACGAGACCGGAATAGAACCAATCGACGAAGTGGTATGGTTCGCTCGCGTCGGCGGAAGGCGCACGGATTGAAATGGATTGAAATAGAGACGACGCTGCGCACGGCGCTTTCCGAAGATCGCTTTATTTTTCGTCGGCGCACCGTCGCTACAATCGTTTCGTCCGTTCCAGGTTCGGCCATTCGCCCCTGAGCGGCCTCGGGCGGCCTCGGGCGGCCTCGGGCGGCCTCGGGCGGCATACGGTACCGATTTCATCCGACTGTCAGCGGTACATGCCGGTCGTCCTTTGCGGGCGGTGCAACCGGCGCCGGTTCGACCGCGCGTGCCGGTGACACACGCAGGACACGCATGTCGGACGAAAATCGCCCGTTCGTGCCGGTTCCCATGACGAAGGAGTGCATGTTCGACCACGACGCATTCACCGACCCCAAGCCGTGCGCCGCGGGCATCGCAGGCGATCCCGGCAGGCTCGCCGCCGGAAGCCGCGGCACCTTCGCCCCCGGTCTGCCGGACCGGGCGACCTCATGATCCCCTGATGAACGAGGCACGATGAACGGATCGCACGCGCGAATGCAAGGCGGCGGCAGCGGTCGCGCGATCGGCGCGGCGCTGGTGGCAGGGACGGTCGCGTTTGCGGCGGCCGAGTTCATGAGGAAAGCGTTCGGCGCCGGCGTGCCGCTCGCGCCGCTTGCCGATCTGTTTGAACTCGCCGCGCTGCTCGGCATCGTCTACACGCTGATCGCAGCATGCCTCGTCGGCCGCTTTTTCGCGCGCGAGCCCGTCGTGCCCGCCCGCTTTCCCGCCATCACGATCGTCAAGCCGTTGCACGGCAACGAATGGCATCTCGAAGAGCATCTCGCGAGCTTTTTCGAGCACGACTATCCGGGCCCGGTCCAGTACCTGTTCGGCGTGCACGACGCGAAGGACGTCGCGTTGAACACGGTCGACGCGCTGCGGATGCGCTATCCGGACGCGCACGTGACGATCGTCGCGGACGCGCGCCTGTACGGCCCGAACCGGAAGATCGGCAACCTCGTCAACATGCTCGAGCAGGCGGAGCACGACGTGCTGTGCTTCGCGGACAGCGACGTGCAGTTCGGCCCCGACACGTTGCGCCAGCTCGTCGGCGCGTTGCAGCAGCCGGGCGTCGGCCTCGTCACCTGCGTGTACCGCGGGATGCGCGCACCGGGATTCTGGCCGCGCGCGGCCGCGGCATCGACGAATTACCTGTTCCTGCCGGGCGTCGTCACAGGCCTCGCGACCGGTCTCGCACGCCCCTGCTTCGGACAGACGATCGCGATCACGCGCGCGACGCTCGACGAAGTCGGCGGTCTCGCGCAGTTCGCGCATCATCTGGCCGAGGATCATGCGCTCGGCGAGGCGGTTCGCGGCATCGGTGCGAGCGTCGCGATTCCGCCGACGCTCGTCGGGCACGCGTGCGTCGAAACGACGTTGCGCGAGCTGTTCATTCATGAGCTGCGCTGGAGCCGGACGATCCGGGCAGCCGACCGGCTCGGGCACCTCGGCTCCGCGCTGATGCATCCGGTGCCGTTCGCGCTGCTCGCGGCGATCGCGTCCGGCGGCACGCCGCACGCATGGGCGCTCGCCGGTACGGCGCTGGTGGCGCGCTTCGCGCTCAAGTGGCGGACCGATCGGGCGATCGGGCAACCGTTCGCCGACTGGGCCGTGCTGCCGCTGTCCGATCTCGTTCAGTTCGCGGTGTTCGTCGCGAGCTTCTTCTCGTCGCATGTGATCTGGCGCGGCACGCGCTTTCGCGTCGACCGGCACGGACGGCTGTCCAAGGCTGGCGAGTCGTGATCGGTCGCGGCATGGGCACCAACGATCCGCGTGCGCGAGGCAGCGCGTGGACCCGGTATTCGGGACGGGCAGCGGCGCTGGTCGGGCTGGCGATCGCCGGATGGTTGATCTGGCGCGCGCATCCGCTGGACGTGCTGCATCGGCTGCAGACCGCGGGCGTCGGGCTGGTGCTCGCGGCGCTGGCCCACATCGTTCCGATGCTCGCGAACGCGTGGGACTGGCGGATGCTGATACGCGGCACGCGGCGGCCCACCTTCGCGGCCATGCTGAAGCTCGTGTGGATCCGCGAATCGATCAACGGGTTGCTGCCGGTCGCCCGGATCGGCGGCGAGATCGCGTCGTTCGGGCTGCTCCGGCGCATGGGCGTGCGGCCGGCGGCGGCGGCGGCGAGCCTCGTCGTCGACATGCAGCTCACGCTGATCAGCCAGCTGGTGTTCGCCTTCGCAGCGATCGGCTACGTGCTCTGGAACGTGCCGTCCGGCGTCGCGCACGCGGCCGCGCAACTCGCGCTCGGCGTCGCGGCGCTGGTACCGGTGCTGCTGCTGTTCGCGCTGGTTCAGCACGTCCGGCCTTTCGAGCGCACGATGCGCGCGATCAACCACGTGACGAGCGGCAAGGTCTATGCGCTCGTCGGCGAATCGGCGCGTATCGATCAGACGATCCGGCTGCTGTGGCGCAAGACGGATGTCGTGATGTCCTATCTCGCGATCTGGCAAACGCTGCAGTTCGCGGGATACGCGCTCGAGATCTGGATCGCGCTCCACTTTCTCGGCGCGAATCCGACCGTGTTGCAGGCGCTCGTGATCGAGGCGCTGATCCAGCTCGTCAGCAGCGTTGCGTTCCTGATGCCGGGTGGCCTCGGCGTGCAGGAAGGCGGATTCGTGCTGATCGGCGGCCTGATCGGTTTCGATCCGCCGACCTGTCTCGCGCTGGCGGCCTCGCGACGCGTGCGCGATCTGCTGTTCTACGTTCCGGGACTGCTGGCCTGGCAGTTTGCCGCCGCCTCCGGAGATCGTCACGGTTCCTCGAACCGGTCGGCGCCGCGCGCCTGCGAGCCGGACGAACCGCGCTAGGGGCCGTTCACGCCGATAGCGGGCCCGGGCCTGACGGCACGCGTGCCCGGACGCGCGTCAATGGAACTCGCGGCTCGACGTGCGCAGGCCGCCGAGCAACGGCGTCAGATCCTCGAAATGCTGCGCGACGAGGTGCCTCACGTCGCTCTCGACCTGCCAGACGCCCGACGCCGCGAGCAGCCGCGAATCGAGCGTCTCGCGGCGTTGCCGCGCGAGCAGTTCGGGCCGGACGATCACGTTCACGCAGCCCGTTTCGTCCTCGAGCGTCATGAACATCACGCCTTTCGCGGTGCCCGGCATCTGCCGCGCGATCACGAGCCCGCACGCGCGCGCAAGCCGGCCGTTGCGGCGGTCGCGCAGCTCGGCCGCGGATGACAGCCGCTGCGCGCGCAGCACCGGACGCAGCAGCGCGACGGGGTGACGGTTCAGCGTGAGGCCTGTCGTGCTGTAGTCGGCGAGGATGTCGTCGGCTTCCGACGGCGCGCCGAGCGCGGGCCGTTCGGGTTCGTCGATCGGCGCAGCGGCGAGCAGGTCGCGCTCCGGCGCCGCGGCGACGGCCTGCCACAGCGCATCGCGGCGGTGCCCGGCGAGCGTCGCGAGCGCGTTCGCGGCGGCGAGCGCTTCGAGGTCGCGGCGTTCGAGCTGCGCGCGGCGCGCAAGCGCGTCGACGTTCTCGAACGGCCCCGCCGCGCGCGCCGCTTCGATTCGCCGCGCGGCCGCCTCGCCGAGACCGAGCACGAGCGACAGGCCGAGCCGCACCGCGGGCCGGCCATGCGGCGGCGCCTCGCCGGGCAGCGCTTCGAGCGCGGCTTCCCAGCCGCTGTGCGTCGCGTCGATCGGCAACACCGTCACGCCGTGGCGCTTCGCGTCCTGCACGAGCTGCGCGGGCGCGTAGAAACCCATCGGCTGGCTGTTCAGCAATGCGGCGAGGAAGATCTCGGGTTCGTGGCATTTGAGCCAGCTGCTCGCGTAGACGAGGTGCGCGAAGCTCGCCGCATGGCTTTCCGGGAAGCCGTATTCGCCGAAGCCCTTGATCTGCTCGAAGATCTGCTCGGCGAATTCCGGCGGATAGTCGCGTTCGCGCATTCCGTCGACGATCTTGCGGTGATATTTCTCCAGATTGCCCTTGCGCTTCCACGCGGCCATCGCGCGGCGCAGCTCGTCGGCCTCGCCGGGCGTGAAGCCCGCCGCGATGATCGCGATCTGCATCACCTGCTCCTGGAAGATCGGCACGCCGCAGGTGCGCGCGAGCGCGGGCTTGAGATCGTCTTTCGGATAGACGATGGGTTCGATCCCCTGCCGCCGTTTCAGGTACGGATGCACCGCGCCGCCCTGGATCGGCCCGGGCCGCACGATCGCGACCTCGATCACGAGGTCGTAATACTCGCGCGGCCTCAGGCGCGGCAGCATCGACATCTGCGCGCGCGATTCGATCTGGAACACGCCGACCGTGTCGGCGCGGCAGATCATGTCGTAGGTCTCGCTGTCGTCCTGCGGGATGTCGTCCATGCCGAACGGCTCGCCGTCTGGCTCGCCGTCCCGCTTCGGCGGCCCGCGCCACGCGGTGACCATGTCGAACGCGCGATGCAGCGCCGACAGCATCCCGAGCGCGAGCACGTCGACCTTCATCAGCCCGAGCGCTTCGAGATCGTCCTTGTCCCACTGGATCACGCGCCGCCCGTCCATCGCCGCGTTCTCGACCGGCACGAGCCGCGTGAGCTTGCCGCGGCTGATCACGAAGCCGCCCGAGTGCTGCGACAGGTGGCGCGGAAAGCCGAGCAGCCGCGCGGCGAGTTCGGCCCACGCGCGAATCAGCGGCGTGTCGGGATCGAGATCGACCGATGCGAACTGGTTCAGCAGATCGCGGCTGCCATCGAACCAGCGATGCCCTTTCGCGACGCGCTCGATCAGCATCGGATCGACGCCGAGCGCCTTGCCGGTCTCGCGCAATGCGCCGCGCGGACGATAGGTCGATACGGCCGCGGCGAGCGCGGCGCGGTCGTGCCCGTATTTCTCGTACAGGTACTGGATGACCTCCTCGCGCCGCTGGTGCTCGAAGTCGACATCGATGTCGGGCGGCTCGCCGCGCTCGCGGCTGATGAAGCGCTCGAACAGCATCGTGCTGCGCTCCGGGTCCACCTCGGTGACGCCGAGGCAGTAGCAGACCACCGAATTCGCAGCCGAGCCGCGCCCCTGGCACAGGATGTCCCGGCTGCGCGCATAGGTGACGACGTCGTAGACCGTCAGGAAGAATGGCTCGTATTCGAGCGCCTCGATCAGCTCGAGCTCGTGCCGGATCAGCTTCTGCACCTTCTCCGGCACACCGTGCGGATAACGCCGGTGCGCGCCCGCCCAGGTCTCCTGCTGCAGATAGCTGGCCGGCGTATGTCCGTCCGGCACGAGTTCGAGCGGATATTCGTAATGCAGTTCGTCGAGCGAAAAGTCGCACGCATCGAGAATCGCGCAGGTCTGCGCGATCTCGTCCGGCGAAAACAGCGTCGCGATCCGCTGCCGCCCGCGCAGATGCTGCTCCGCGTTCGGTGCGAGCGCGTACCCGCATTCGGCGATCGACGTCCGGTGCCGGATCGCCGTCATCGCATCCTGCAGCGGCTTGCACGAACGCGCGTGCATCGTCACATCGCCGAGCGCGACGACGCGCATCTCGCGACGCGCACCGGCCGCGCGGATTTCCTCGCGCTGTGCGCCATCGAACGCGCGCTGCAACTGAACGAGCCCGAGCCGCGCACGCTCGCCGAACGTCGCGCGAAACCACGCGACCTGCGCATCGAGCACGTCCGCACGCACCGGATACACGGGCACGAGGATGGCGAAGCAGTCGGGCACGCCGCGCAGATGCGCGAATTCCGCGGGCGGCATCGACAGCATCTGCGGCGTCAGCCGGTACGTACCCTTCGGCGCCGCCATCCGCCGCCACGAAATCAGCTCGGACAGGTTGCCGTAGCCTTCGCGGTTCTGCGCGAGCAGCACGAGGCCGAACGCGCCGGGGCCCGGGTCGTGGCCCGGCGCGACGTCGTCCGGCGTCACGTCGAAGTACGAGCCGATGATCAGCGGCAGCTTTGCCGCCTGGGCCGCGACATGCATCCGCGGCGCGCCCGCGAGCGAGCATTCGTCGGTGATCGCGATGCCTCGGTAGCCGAGTTCCGCCGCGCGCTCGACGAGTTCCTCGGCATGCGACGCGCCATGCAGGAACGAGAAGTTCGACCGGCAGAACAGCTCCGCGTAGTCGGGCAGGAACCTGAATTCCGCATTCATCGCCGCTTACCCGAACAGGCCGTGCAGGAACCAGTGCGGGCCGGTGGCGTTGCGGCTGCCCGGTCGCTCCTGAAAGATCCAGTAGCACGCGCCGTCGTCGTCCTGCGCGACGAAGTAGTCGCGCGCGACCAGCTGGCCGTCGAACCACCCCGCCTCGATCCGCTCTGCCGACGACATCATCCTGAGCGGCGTGCGAAACACCGGCCGGTTCTCGCGCATCAGCAGCGGCTGCGGCTCGGCCAGCAGCCACGCGGGACGCGGCGGTGCAGCGGCCGAACCGGCGGCCGCCCTGCCCACCTGCGCATCGAGCGGCAGCCAGCGGTTCGCAGCCTCGGGCCGATAGTCGGCAACGGGCGCCGCGCGCAGCACGTTGTCCGCGCCGAGCCGCGCGACGAGCAGCTCATAAAGCCGCGCGCGCGTCTCGCGCGTACCGCCCGGTTCGGGAAACAGGTCGTCGGCCGGCGGCGCGACCGATTCGACGCGCGTGGCCGTCAGGCGCACCGCGATCACCGCGGCCGGCAAATCGACGCGCGCCAGCCGCTCGCCGAGCAGCCGCATGAAGTGCGCTTCGTCGCGCGCCGGCTCGGCGAACGCGAGCTCGAGCGACGTCGGCGGCACGGCCTGGCGGCCGCGCTCGTGCTCGAGGCCGAACGTCATCGCGGCCAGCGACAGCTGCCGCGCGGCCAGCCAGCCGCACAGCTGCACGACGAGCCGCCGCGCGACGAACAGCACGGCCTCCGCGTATTCGACGCGCTCCGGCAATTCGAGCCGCGCATCGAACACGGGCGGCACGGGCATCCACGCGAGCGGCTCCACCGCATCGCCGTATGCTCGGTCGAGCGCGGCCAGCAGCGCGGGACCGCAGCGGCGCTGCAGCCCCGCACGCGGCAGGCGGCGCAGATCGGCCAGCGTGCGGCAGCCGAGCCCGTCGAACCAGCCCGCGTACGGGCGTGCGTCCGGCAGCAGCACGCACGGCAGCGCATCGAGCGCGCACACGAGCGACGCCTGGCGCGCGACGCGCCGGCGCATGCGCGCACGACCCGACGCGCGCGCGAGCAGCCATGCGCCGCGCCCGGTCGGCGCGGCGGACAAGCGCGCCGCATAACCGAGCGCCGCAAGCGTCGCGCGCACCTGGCGGCACAGCGACGGCAGGCCGCCGAACAGGCGCAGGCTCGGGCCGACGTCGACGACGAGCGTCGCTTCGTCGTCGAGCGCGACGCACGGCGAGAAGCGCAGCAGCGCGAGCGCGACCGCACGCAGCGCGTCGGCCTCGCGCGCGGGGTCGCGTTCGACGAGCTGCGTATCGGGCGCGAGCGTCAGCACGCCGCCGCGCTTCATGCCCGCGCGCACGCCCTGCCTGCGCGCGGCTGCGTCGGCGATCAGCACGACGCCTTGCTCCAGCACCGCACAGCCGGCCTCGCCGTCAGACGGCGGCGGGGCGCACACGTCGAGCGGCAGGCGCGGCAGATGGATGCCGAGCAAGACGCGCATAGCGGCTCTCCACGATGGGCGACGGCAGGTCGAGCACGAGCGGCTCGCCGCGCGCAGGCCCGCGACGCTTGACGATATCGAGCGACACGCCGCCCGGCACGGGATGCAGCGCGACGCGCAGCACGGCGGGCGACGGCTGCCGCGCGGCCTGCAGCGGGCGCAGCATCACGAACAGCGTGTCGCCCGTGCGCGCGGCCGCGAGATGCAGGCGCCGCAGCGCATCGGGCCGCGCGTCCTGCCAGAGCAGCAATGCGCCGCAGCAGCCGGTCTTGAGCGCCTGTTCGGCGGCCCACAGCGCATCCGTGCGGCTGCCGGCGCGCAGCCACAGCAGCGCGTCAGCCGGCACGCCGAGACCGGCGAGCGCGGTCGCATGCGGCGACTGCGGAGGCGCGACGAGTGCGAGCGGCCGCCGGGCGCTGACGGTGCGCGCGAGCGCGGGCGCGAGCAGCCGCATCTCGCCGCAGCCCGGCTGCGCGGCCAGCAGCTCGACGAGCCCGCCGACCGGCCAGCCGCCGCCCGGCAGCTCGGCCGACAGCGATGCGAAGCCCGTGTCGATCGTGCGCGGACCGCCGCGCGCGAGCTGCGAGCCGCGCCAGAGCGACGGATGAAGGGATTCAGGGGAAATGGAGGATGCGAGCATGACGCCACCCACAACTGTATGGATATACAGTATATGGCAATGCGCTTGCGTCGCACAGCGCCGCTGCAAAACCGGCTTTTCGTCGGAAGAAATGCATCGGGAACATCCGGGCGCCCGTCATCGCGCGACGCCCCCGGTCAAACTCGGCGCGACGCAGTCGTATCGCCCGGCGCGCCGCGTAAACGTCGCGCTATCCATCCGGCCCGATGCGTCCCTCATGCACCACCCGGAGCCGGCCGAACCCGCCGGACGAATCGGCCCGACCGGCCGATGCAACGCGTCGCATCGCGCCGGTCCGGCCCGCTTCAGCCGAGCAGCAACGCGTCGTCGTCGAGCTGCTCGTGCCGCACCCTCTCGAACATCTGCAGCAGGTCCGGCACGTCGAGCCCCTTGCGCGCGTCGCCCGACACGTCGAGCACGACCTGCCCCTGGTGCAGCATCACCGTGCGGTCGCCGTAATCGAGCGCCTGCCGCATGCTGTGCGTGACCATCATCGTCGTCAGCCGGCTCTCGGCGACGATGCGCGCGGTCAGCTCGAGCACGAACGCGGCCGTCTTCGGGTCGAGCGCGGCCGTATGCTCGTCGAGCAGCAGGATCCGCGACGGCCGCAGCGACGCCATCAGCAGGCTCACTGCCTGCCGCTGGCCGCCGGACAGCAGCCCGATCCGGTCGGTCAGCCGGTTCTCGAGGCCGAGGTTGAGCAGCCGCAGCTTGTCGCGGAACAGCTCGCGCGACGCGCGGTCGAGCGCCGGCTTGAAGCCGCGGCGCGCGCCGCGCGCCATCGCGAGCGCCATGTTCTCCTCGATCGTCAGCGCCTCGCAGGTGCCCGCCATCGGGTCCTGGAACACGCGCGCGACGAGATGCGCGCGATCCCATGCCGGCTGGCGCGTGACGTCCGCGCCGTCGATCGTGATACGACCCGAATCGACCGCCTGGTCGCCGCAGATCGCGTTGAGAAAGGTCGACTTGCCCGCGCCGTTCGAGCCGATCACCGCGACGAACTGGCCGTCCGGAATCTCGAGCGACAGGCCGCGCAGCGCGCGCGTCTCGATCGGCGTGCCGGGATTGAACGTGAGCTTCAGGTCTTGTGCGGACAACATGTCATGCCCCTCCGTTCTTGCGCGCGAACAGCTTCTTGCGCGTCGCCGGCAGCACCAGCGCGATCGTGACGAGCGCGGCCGTCACGAGGTTCAGGTCCTGCGCCTTCAGGCCGATGAATTCGCTGTTCAGCGCGAGCGCGATGAAGAAGCGGTAGACGATCGCGCCGAGCACGACGGCGAGCGTCGTCAGCACGAGCCGGCGCGCGGGCAGCAGCGTTTCGCCGATGATCACCGCGGCGAGGCCGATCACGATCGTGCCGATCCCCATCGAGATGTCCGCGCCGCCCTGCGTCTGCGCGAACAGGGCCCCCGCGAGCGCGACGAGCGCGTTCGACAGCGCCATCCCGGCAAGCGTCGCGCGGCCGGTCGCGATGCCCTGCGCGCGCGCCATCCGCGGGTTCGCGCCGGTCGCGCGCATCGCGAGGCCGAGCTGCGACGAGAAGAACCAGTCGAGGCCGAGCTTCGCGATCACGACGACGACGGCGAGCAGCGCCGGGCGCAACACGTAGTCGGGCAGCCAGTCCGGCTGCAGCACGGTAAACAGCGTCGGCTCGGTGATGAGCGGCACGTTCGGCCGGCCCATGATCCGCAGGTTCACCGAATACAGCGCGATCATCATCAGGATGCTGGCGAGCAGGTCCATGATCTTCAGGCGCACGTTGAGCCAGCCCGTGACGAAGCCGGCCGCCGCGCCAGCGACGATCGCGAGGCCGGTCGCGGCGAACGGGTCGAAGCCCGCCGAGATCAGCGTCGCGGCCACCGCGCCGCCGAGCGGGAAGCTGCCGTCGACGGTCAGGTCGGGAAAGTTGAGGATGCGGAACGAAATCAGCACCCCGAGGGCGACGAGGCTGAAGATCAGGCCGATCTCCAGTGCGCCCAGTAACGAGAACAGAGACATGGTGGGAAATCCTGTTGCTTCCCGGCCGTACGGATGCGGCCGGGCGAAGCGGACGGGCCGCCCCGGTAAGGGCCGCCCGTCCAGCGGTTTCATGCAGGCCCGGTCGGGGCCTTCGAGCCCGGCGTTCGGCCGGCGACGGCTTACCTGATGACCGTCTTCGCTTCCTTGACGAGCTCCGGCGACAGCGTCGCGCCCTGCTTCGCGGCCGCCGACGTGTTCACGAACAGTTCGAGGTTGCTGCTCGTCTCCGACGCGATCGCGCCCGGCTTCTCGCCCTTCAGGATCCGCGCGACGACCTTGCCCGTCTGGCGGCCGAGGTCGCCGTAGTTGATGCCGAGCGCCGCGATGCCGCCGCGCTTCACGCTGTCGGTGTCGCCCGCGACGAGCGGGATCTTCGCTTCGTTCGCGACCTTCACGAGCGCTTCGTACGCGGATACGACGTTGTTGTCGGTATTCGTGTAGATCACGTCGACCTTGCCGATCAGGCTCTTCGCGGCCGGGCCGATGTCGACGGTGCGCGGCGCGGCCGCCTCCTTGAGCGTCATCCCCTGCTTCGCGAGGATCTCCTTCAGCGCCTTCACGACGACGACCGAATTCGCCTCGCCCGGGTTGTAGACCATGCCGACCGTCTTCGCATTCGGCACCACGCGCTTGATCAGCGCGACCTGGCGGTCGAGCGGCAGCTTGTCGGACACGCCCGTCACGTTGGTGCCCGTCGGGCCCCAGCCCTTCACGAGCTGCGCGGCGACCGGATCGGTCACGCCCGAGTAGACGACCGGCACGCTCTTCGTCGACGCGACGACCGCCTGCGCGGCCGGCGTCGCGATCGCGACGATCACGTCCGGCTGGTCGCCGATGAACTTGCGCGCGATCTGCGCGGCGGTGCCGGTGTTGCCCTGCGCGCTCTGGTATTCCCCCACTTGAGCTTGTCGTCGCCGTAGCCTTCGGCCTTCAGTTCGGCGCGCACGCCGTCGCGGATCGCGTCGAGCGCCGGGTGATCGACGATCGACAGCACCTTGACGGTCTGCGCCTGCGCGGCGCCGGCCAGCGCCAGCGCGGCGACGCCGGCCGTGATCGAACGGATCGCGAATTTCTTCAACGGCTTCATGGGTGAGTCTCCCCCGTATTGTCGGTTTTGGATGATGGATTTCGCGCATCGGCCCGGCCCTGCGGCCGGCGGCGAACCGCACGAGGATACCATTTAAGCAGACTACCGCCTGACTCTAAGATTACAGGGGACAAACCATTTGTACGGCCCGTTCGGGCACCGCGAATACGGCCGGATGCCCGGCAGGCGGGGGCGTCCGTTCGATCGCAACCGCCGCGCTGGCGATGCATGAAAAAAGGGCCTGCATGTGCGCAGGCCCTTGTTCAGACGGCGGGATGCGCTCAGAACGACGCGACCATCGAGCCCTTGAACTGCTTCTTGATGAATTCCTTCACTTCCGGCGACTGGTACGCCTTGACCAGCTTCTTCACCCACGGCTGGTCCTTGTCCTTCGCGCGCACGGCGATCAGGTTCGCGTACGGGCTCGTCAGCGCTTCGAGCGCGAGCGCGTCCTTGGTCGGCTGCAGGTTCGCGGCGAGCGCGTAGTTCGTGTTGATCACGGCCGCGTCGACGTCGGACAGCACGCGCGGCAGTTGCGCGGCGTCGAGCTCGGAGATCTTCAGCTTCTTCGGGTTGTCGGCGATGTCGAGCACGGTCGCGTTGTTGCCGCCCGTGCCGGCGCCTGCCTTCAGCTTGATCAGGCCTTGCGTCTGCAGCAGCAGCAGCGCGCGGTTCTCGTTCGACGGATCGTTCGGCACCGCGAGCTTCGCGCCTTGCGGCAGGTCCTTCAGCGCCTTGATCTTCTTCGAGTAGATGCCCATCGGCGAGATGTAGGTCAGGCCCGCGCTGACGATCTTGTAGCCGCGCTGCTTCACCTGGCTGTCGAGGTAGGGCTGGTGCTGGAAGCTGTTCGCGTCGAGGTCGCCCGCGTCGAGCGCCGCGTTCGGCTGCACGTAGTCGTTGAACTCGATCACCTTCACGTTCAGGCCTTCCTTGTCCTTCGCGACCTTCTGCACGACCTGCCAGACTTCCGCGTCCGGGCCGGACACCGTGCCGACCTTGATCACCTTGTCCTCGGCGTGTGCGCCAGCCGACATCGTCAACGCGGCGCCGGTTGCCAGCACGGAAAACACCTTCAGGAGACTGCGACGGTTCATCTGTTTCTCGCTTTCTTGCTTACTGAAAAAAAGGGGCGCGATACGGGTATGTCCCGGCTCGCAGGAAAGGGGCAAATGGTGTCACAGGATCGGCGGGAAGTGAAATACATCCCGCTCATATGGGTATGCGGCAAGCAGGCAGACGGCGGCGCCGGACGGACGCCGTCTTCGGCTTCAGCGCTGCGCCGCTCCCGCAGGATCCGATGCTGCGGCGCGACAGCGCCAGCGGGCTGTGCTACAAGAACGCCTTGCCGGCGCATCGCGCGCCGGCGACTTACCGAGGCCAGTCATGTACGTCATCGACATTCACTACACCGCGTCGCTCGAGCGTATCGACGACGCGCTCGAACGCCATCGCGCGTATCTGCAGCCGCTGCTGGACAGGGGAATCTTCATTGCGACGGGGCCGAAGGTGCCGCGCGACGGCGGCGTGATCCTCGCGGCCCGCATCGATCGGGACGAACTGGAAGCGATCCTGCAGACCGACCCGTTCGTCACGGAAGGCCTCGCGACGTACCGCGTGACCGAGTTCCGGATGACGCGCGCGGCGCCGGGCCTCAACCTGCCCGCGCTGCCTTGACGTGAACAGCACGGTCCGCGTGCGCGGGTGCGCGTCGACCGCGCGGCAGACACCGGGCGGCAGCGGATAAACTGCGAAAGCAAGGAAAGGAAGAGGAAGCGCGCATGACGACGCGCGCAGCGCTGCCGCACGAGGCGGCAGGCGTTGCCGCCAGGCGGCCGGCGCCGATCAGCCGATCAGCAGTTTCAGGTCATGCACCCACGGGCCCGGGCCCTGGCCGTCGCGCACGAACAGGCGCAGCTTGCCGTTCGTATCGAACACATAGCTGGCGGCGGTGTGATCCATCGTGTAGCTGCCGGGCGTCTTGCCCGGCACTTTCGCGTAATAGACGCGGAAATCCTTCGTCACCTTCTTCAGCTGTGCGTCGTCCGTCGGGCGCAGGCCGATGAAAGACGGGTCGAACGCCGGCACGTACTGGCCGAGCAGCGCAGCCGTGTCGCGTTCCGGATCGACGGTCACGAACAGCACCTGCACGCGCTTCGCGGCATCCGGCCCGAGCTGCTTGAGCGCCTCGGACAGCTCGGCCATCGTCGTCGGGCAGACATCCGGGCAGTGCGTGTAGCCGAAGAACATCACGACGGCCTTGCCCTTGAAATCGGCGAGCGTGCGCACCTTGCCGGTCGTGTCGGGCAGCGCGAAATCGCTGCCGAACTGCGTATTGCCGGTGATGTCGAGATTCTGGAATTTCGGCGCGTTGTCGCACGCCGCGAGCAGCGAAGCGAGCGCCAGCGCGCACGCGAACAGCCAGCCTTGGCGCGCGTGGCGCCCGAACCATGAGTGGAGCATTGCGTTCAAACCGTGCGATTACACGCCGAGCAGCGGGCGCGCATAGTGGTCGACGAGCAGCGCCGCGAACAGCAGCGACAGATAGACGATCGAGTAACGGAAGGCCTTGCGGGCAAGGTCGTCGGAGTAATCGCGGTAGATCTTCCACGCATACGCGAGGAATACCGCGCCGAGCAGCACGGCGCTCGTCAGGTAGACGGCCCCGCTCATCCCCGAGATGAACGGCATCATCGTGACCGCGAACAGGATCACCGTGTAGAGCAGGATGTGCAGCCGCGTGAACTTCTCGCCGTGCGTGACGGGCAGCATCGGCAGGCCCGCGTTCTCGTAGTCCTTGCGGCGATACAGCGCGAGCACCCAGAAATGCGGCGGCGTCCACACGAAGATGATCAGCACGAGGATCCACGCGTCGCCGGGCAGCGCGCCCGTCACCGCGGCCCAGCCGAGCGCCGGCGGCATCGCGCCGGACGCGCCGCCGATCACGATGTTCTGCGGCGTCATCGGCTTGAGCAGCAGCGTGTAGATCACCGCGTAGCCGACGAACGTCGCGATCGTCAGCCACATCGTCAGCGGGTTCGTGAACGTGTAGAGCGTCCATGCGCCGACGCTGCCGAGCACGGCCGAGAACAGCAGGATCTGCACGGTCGTGATCTCGCCGCGCGCGGACGGACGCCATGCGGTGCGGCGCATCATCGCGTCGATCTTCTGCTCGACGAGACAGTTGATCGCGAACGCCGCGCCCGCCAGCAGCCAGATGCCGACCGTGCCGCCGACCAGCACCTTCCAAGGCACCATGCCCGGTGTCGCGAGAAACATGCCGATCACCGCGCAGAACACCGCGAGCTGCGTGACACGCGGCTTCGTCAGCGCCATGTACTGGGAAAACCGGCTACCGGGCGATTGGGAAAGGGTGCTTTGCATGGGGACGGTCACGCCGGGGCGGCGTCGCGCGCAGGCAGCGCGACACGGCCGGGGCGGCTTGAAAGGATGCGAAAGTTTAACATGACGACGAGCAGCAGCAGGATCGCGGCGCCGCCGTTGTGGGCCACCGCGACCGGCAAAGGCCACTGCAGCACGATATTCGTCAAACCCGTCACGAACTGCAGCACGACGACCAGCAGCACGCCGTTCGCGGGACGCCGCAGCGACGCGAAACGGCGCATCTTCAGCGCGAACGCGACGAGGTACGCGACGACGACGAACGCGAACGTGCGGTGCGTCCAGTGGATCGCGACGAGCGCGTCCTGCGTGATCGCCTCGCCGTCCTTCGTCATCCCGAGCGCGCGCCACAGGTGGAAGCCGTGCTCGAAATCCATCGGCGGGATCCACTGGCCGTTGCAGGTCGGGAAGTCGGTGCACGCGAGCACCGCGTAGTTGGTGCTCACCCAGCCGCCGAGCGCGATCTGCACGACGAGCAGCACGAGCGCCGCGAGCGCGGCCGCGCGATAGCCGCCGGCCTCGGGCTCGTACGCGGGCAGCGGCGTCTGCCGCGCGGCCAGCCAGCCGAGCGTGCCGAGCAGCGTCAGGCCGAGCAGCAGGTGGATCGTGACGATCACCGGCTGCAGCTTCATCGTCACCGTCCACGCGCCGAACGCGCCCTGCACGACGATCAGCAGCAGCAGGCTCGTCGGCCACCACGGCGACACGTGCAGCGGACGGCGGCGCAGACGCGCGGCCCACGCGATTACCGTCTGCGCGATGATCAGCACGCCGATCGCCATCGCGAAATAGCGGTGGATCATCTCGATCCACGCCTTCGTCATGCTGACGGGGCCGGTCGGCATCGCCTGGTGCGCGGCCGTGATCGCCGCATGCGCGATGAACGGCGACGACGTGCCGTAGCAGCCCGGCCAGTCCGGGCAGCCGAGGCCCGAATCGGTCAGCCGCGTGAAGCCGCCGAACATCACGAGATCGAGGGTCAGGAAGGTGGTGATCCACACCAGCTTGCGGAACTTGTTGTCGTCAGCCTTCACCCACACGTACGACAGCGGCAGCAGCGCGATACAGAAGCCGATCAGGCCGAGTTGCATTAGATACGACATCGGATTGCCTCGTCCTCTCGCGTTAGCCGATGCTCGACCACTTCAGCAGCTTCGTGACATCCCCCTTGATCTTGCTGGGGTTCGGGTCCTTCGGGAAACGCATCATCAGGTTGCCGTTCGGGTCGACCATGTAGATATGGTCGGTGTCCTGCGTGCCGGCATCGGCCGGCAGCCACGCGGCCACCGCCGCCGGATCGGCGATCAGCTTGAGCGTGTCCGGATACGCGGCGTCCACCTTCTCGGGGACCGGGCCCGCATCGCTGCGCAGCCACACCATCGTGATCCGGTGCCGTTCGCCGGCCTGCGTGACGCGCACCTGGCGCATGAAATAGAGCTTCTTCGCACACGCGTCGTCGCACGCGCTGCGATCGGTCATCACGAACAGCCAGACGCCGCGCAGCGACGCGAGCGGCATCGTCTTGCCGGTCTCGTCGGTCACGGTCAGCGCCGGCGGGATCGGGCGCTGCGGCTCGATCAGCGTGCCGTAGTTCGTCGAGCCGCCCTTCGGCTTGATCACGTAATAGGTGACATACGACGCGATCATCGGCGCCGCACAGATGAGCCCGAGCAGCACGAGCATCCAGCGGCCGCGCTTTCTGGCGGCCGGCGACACGGGCGCGGCACCCTGACGGGAAGATTGAATGGACAAATCAGACCTCTCGAAACATACCCGCGGCGTCGCCGCCGCGTCCGGACATCGCACGGCTCATGCGTCGGCCGACTTCTTCGCAGCGCGCCGCGCTGCGTACAAGCCGAAACCGAGCGCGGCCGCCGCCATGCCCCACCACTGAAACATGTAACCGTAATTGCGCTCGACGCCGGTCGTCGGCGCCGGCCAGTCGCGCACCAGCTTGTCGCCGTCGTCGCTCGTCTGCTGGATCACGAACGGCTGCAGCGGCAGGCCGGTTTCCTTCGCATACGCGGCGACGTCCAGGTTCTGGCGGATCTTCTGGTGCGCCGCCGAGCCGCCTTCGCCGAGCTCGAATGCGCGCGACGCGTCGGCGCGCGCAATCCCTTCGATCTCGATGTCGCCCGCGGGCGTCGCGAACGGCTCGATCGTCGTGCGATCGGCGATGTTGCGCGGCAGCCAGCCGCGATTCACGAGCACGTAGCCGCCGCCCGTGAGTTTAAACGGCATCACGACGTAAAAACCCGGCTGGTCGTTATACGGCCGATTGTCGAGGAACACCGCCTGCTCGGGCATGAAGCGCCCCGCCGCGCGCACGCGATGGAACTCGATCGACGCGAGCGGGATCGGCTGCGCGCCGACCTCGACGGGCGCCGCATGCTCGAAGCGCACGACGTTCGCCTGCAGCGCCTCCTTCTGATGCGCGCGGTCGCGCTGCCAGAAACCGAGACGGATCGTCACCGCGACAACCACGAGGATCAGCAGCGCGGGCAGCCAGCGGATCTTCATCGGGCCGCCCCGCAGGCACATTCACGAATGCGAAGTGCGATAATTATCCTCTTCCTTCCGAATTGCCGTCGTCCGGTACGCTTCATGCACATCCTCGTTCCCATCGCCTTCGTCCTGATCATCGCCAGCCTGGCTTCGGCGC
Organism: Burkholderia sp. MR1-5-21; assembly: GCF_053427715.1. Taxonomy (NCBI): domain Bacteria; kingdom Pseudomonadati; phylum Pseudomonadota; class Betaproteobacteria; order Burkholderiales; family Burkholderiaceae; genus Burkholderia; species Burkholderia sp. MR1-5-21. Next base: position 160,133 of record NZ_JBSAXD010000009.1, on the reverse strand, counting down.
TGTATTTCATGATGCACGACCGCGGCCACACGAAACGCATGGCATGGTCGCTCGCCACCCGCGTCGGGCTATCGATCTCGCTGTTCCTGTTCATCCTGTTCGCGAACTGGATGGGCTGGATCCATTCGACCGGGCTTCCAATCGGGCGCTGACGCATTCGCCGATGCCGACGATGTGACCGATGTGACATTTCGCCGCACGGCCGCGCCACCAAGCAAAAGCGCCGCCTGACTGACTGAGTCGCGGCGGCGCCTGGGTTCCCGGACGATGCGTTCACGCCGCCCGGCATCCATCAAACCAAACGGCCCGCGCATCGCTGCGCGGGCCGTCCTTCATTTACAGCCAGTAGACGACGACGTACAGGCCGAGCCAGACGACGTCGACGAAGTGCCAGTACCACGCGGCGCCTTCGAAGGCGAAGTGGTGTTCCGGCTTGAAGTGGCCGCGGATCATCCGCACCAGCACCACCGTGAGCATCGTGCCGCCGAGGAACACGTGGAAACCGTGAAAGCCCGTCAGCAGGAAGAACGTCGAACCGTACACGCCCGAGTTCAGCGTCAGGTTCAGTTCGTTGTATGCATGGTAGTACTCGAAGCCCTGCATGAACAGGAAGCACACGCCAAGCACGACCGTCGCGGCGAGCCACGCGATCGCCTTGCGGCGGTGGTCGTCACGCAGCGCGTGGTGCGACACCGTCAGCGTCGCGCCCGACGCCAGCAGGAACGCGGTGTTCAGCGTCGGGACCGGCCACGGGCCCATCGTCTTGAAGTGGCCGGCGAGCGCAGCCGGGCCTTCGTTCGGCCACACGGCGGAGAAGTCCGGCCAGATCAGCTTGTAGTCGAGGCTGCCGAGCTGGTGCAGCGCGATTTCACGCGCATAGAACAGCGCGCCGAAGAATGCGCCGAAGAACATCACTTCGGAGAAGATGAACCAGCTCATGCTCCAGCGGTACGAGCGGTCGACGTTCTTGCCGTACATCCCGCCTTCGGATTCGGCGATCGAGTCGCCGAACCAGTGGTACAGCGTGTAGAGCAGCCACAGCAGGCCAAGCAACGCGGTATACGGTGCCCAGTCGTGACCGTTGATCCACAGCGCCACCGATCCGAGCATGACCAGCAGGCCGCAGGCCGCGCTGATCGGATGCTGCGACGGATGCGGCACGAAATAGTACGGGGTCTGGTTTTGACCGCTCATGCTTGATTCTCCACTTCAGTCCAATTTGTGTACCGGAAACCGCTCCGGCTTTATTTCTCGCGCGGCGCGAAGGCCGCCGCTCTTTCCTTCGCGAAACGCCCGGGGCGTTCCGCGTTGCATTCTTTCGTCGCCCGTGGACTCGACCCGCCTCAGCCCACGACGGCGCGCACGATCAGGATCAGCACGCCGATGAACACGCCGGCCGCGAGCAACGCGACGATCAGCACGTGCAGCGGATTCAGTTGCGTTGCATCCGCTTCCAGGTCACGCCGCTTGCGCACGCCGAAGAACGACCACAACACCGCCTTCAACGCCTGGCCGAACGAGCCGCCCCGCTTGACTCCCGTCATCGCCCCGCCTCCGTCTTCATGCGCCCGGCTTCGTCGCGCCGGACTGTGTCGCTGTGCCGGCGCTCGTCTGCGCCGGCGTATTCAGTTCGAAGAACGTGTACGACAGCGTGATCGTCTTCACGTCCTTCGGCAGCTTCGGATCGATCACGAACACCACCGGCATCTTGCGCGACTCGTTCGCGGCCAGCGTCTGCTGCGTAAAGCAAAAGCACTCGATCTTCTTGAAGAACTCCGTCGCCTGCTTCGGCGCGTAGCTCGGGATCGCCTGTGCGACGACCGGACGGCCCTGGCCGTTCGTCACGTCGTACACGATCGTCGTCAGTTCGCCCGGATGCACGTCGAGGCTGTTGTGCTCCGGCTTGAAACCCAGCGGGCCGCGCGCGTTCGCGTCGAACTCGACCGACACCGTACGGCTCGTGTCGACCTGCGAGTTCTTCGCCTCACGCTCGCTGACGTCGCGCTGCACGAGGTTGTTGATGCCGGTGATCTGGCAGATTGCCCGATACATCGGCACGAGCGCGAAGCCGAAGCCGAACATCAGTCCCGCCACGACAAACAGCTTCACCAGCATCGAACGGTTGAACGCGCGATCCGCGTTCTCCGCTTCCGGCTTCGACATACGACAACGTCCTCGCTACTGCGTCAGTGAGTGGACAGCCACCACTGCTTGATCACGACACCCACAAAAAAAACGGCGGCGATCGCAAGCAGAATCAGGCCGAGCCGCTTGTTGCCCGCGCGGATCTGCTCGGGCGTGCGTCTTTGTTGTGGATTCCGGTTCATCTGAAACCTGCTGTGGAACGCTCCGCCTCGCCTGCCTGCGGCGGCAGGCGAAGCGGAACATCCGGTGAAACGAATTACTCGACGTGCGGCGGTTGCTCGAACGTGTGGAAGGGGGCCGGGCTCGGCACCGTCCACTCGAGGCCCGTCGCGCCATCCCACGGCTTGTCGGACGCCTTCTCCAGCTCGCCGCCGCCACGGTAGGCCGGCAGCACGACCGCGAACAGGAAGTACACCTGCGCGAGGCCGAAGCCGAATGCGCCGATCGTCGCGACCTGGTTGAAATCCGTGAACTGCGCCGGGTAGTCCGCATAGCGGCGCGGCATGCCCGCGAGACCGACGAAGTGCATCGGGAAGAACGTCAGGTTGAAGAAGATCATCGACGCCCAGAAGTGGATCTTGCCGCGCGTCTCGTTGTACATCCAGCCCGTCCACTTCGGTGACCAGTAGTACCAGCCCGCGAACAGCGCGAACAGCGAACCGGCCACCAGCACGTAGTGGAAGTGCGCCACCACGAAGTAAGTGCCGTGGTACTGGATGTCGAGCGGCGCCATCGCGAGCATCAGGCCCGTCAGGCCGCCGAACGTGAACACGAACAGGAAGCCGATCGCGAACAGCATCGGGGTCTCGAACGTCATCGAACCGCGCCACATCGTCGCCAGCCAGTTGAACACCTTCACGCCCGTCGGCACCGCGATCAGCATCGTCGCGTACATGAAGAACAGCTGGCCCGTGACCGGCATGCCGGTCGCGAACATGTGGTGCGCCCAGACCATGAACGACAGGATCGCGATCGATGCCGTCGCGTACACCATCGAGCTGTAGCCGAACAGCGTCTTGCGCGCGAACGCCGGGATCACCTGCGACACGATCCCGAACGCCGGCAGAATCATGATGTACACCTCGGGGTGGCCGAAGAACCAGAAGATGTGCTGGTACATCACCGGGTCGCCGCCGCCTGCCGCGTTGAAGAACGACGTGCCGAAGTGGCGGTCGAACAGCACCATCGTGATCGCGCCTGCCAGAACCGGCATCACGGCGATCAGCAGGTACGCGGTGATCAGCCACGTCCACGCGAACATCGGCATCTTCATCAGCGTCATGCCCGGCGCGCGCATGTTCAGGATCGTCACGACGATGTTGATGCCGCCCATGATCGACGACGCGCCCATCAAGTGGACCGCGAAGATCGCGAAGTCCATGCCCGGGCCCATCTGCGTCGACAGCGGCGCATACAGCGTCCAGCCCGCGGCCGTCGCGCCGCCCGGCGCGAAGAACGAGCCGACCAGCAGCACTGCTGCGACCGGCAGCAGCCAGAAGCTGAAGTTGTTCATCCGCGCGAACGCCATGTCGGACGCGCCGATCTGCAGCGGAATCATCCAGTTCGCGAAGCCGACGAACGCCGGCATGATCGCGCCGAACACCATGATCAGGCCGTGCATCGTCGTGAGTTCATTGAAGAACTCCGGACGCATGATCTGCAGGCCCGGCTCGAACAGTTCGGCACGGATGCCGAGCGCCATCACGCCGCCCGACAGGAACATGATGAACGAGAACAACAGGTACAGCGTACCGATATCCTTGTGGTTGGTGGCGTACAGCCAGCGCCGCCAGCCGTGCGGGGTTTCGTGCGCGTGGTCGTCGTGCGCGTGGCCCGCGGCTACGTCGTGCCCGATGCTAGACATGAGAATCTCCTAATGCGAATACGTCGACAAACACAGCGACACGTCAGGCCGCCGGGCCGATCTCGACACGCCGGGCTTCCTTCGCGTCAGCCCCGCCCGTGATCGTTTCCGGCTTCTTCATAATGATGCGGTCTTCCGCCACGCCCGCCGCCTTCAGCGCATCGCGCACGGCTTGCGCACGGTGCTTGGCGAGTTCGGCGTTCGCGTCGGCCGAGCCCGTCTTGTCGGTGAAGCCCGACAGCGCGAGTTTCGCGTCCGCATGTGCCTTCGCATAGTCGGCCGCCGCCGCGATCGCCGACTGTGCGTCGGCCGGCAGCACGCTCTTGCCCGTTTCGAAATAGATCGTCGACAGCGCGGCTGCAGCCTGGGCTGCCGGCGCCGATGCGGCCTGCGCCGGTGCCGAAGCCGCTTCCGCCGGCGCGGCGCCTGCGGTGTCTTCCGGCAGCTTGCCGTTACGTGCGTCCGTCACCTGCTTCGGTTGCAGCAGGTCGTTCTTGTGGTTGCCCCACGAGTTGCGCTCGTACGTGACGACCGCGGCGATGTCGAGGTCCGACAGCGACGACCAAGACGGCATCGCGCCCTTGCCGTGCAGCACGCGCTCGACGTGCGCGCCGATCGGGCCGTTCGCGATCGGGCTGCCGTCGATTGCCGGGAATGCGCCGAGACCCTTGCCGTTCGGCTGGTGGCACGCCGCGCAGTTCGCCTTGTAGACTTCCTCGCCGTGCGTGACGAGTTCAGCCATCGTGTAAATCCGGTGCGGATCGACCTCGGCGCCGGCCAGCTTGGCCTTCTGCGCGGTGACCCACTTCGCGTAGTCTTCATCCGACAGCACTTCGACCACGACCGGCATGTACGCGTGCTCCTTGCCGCACAGCTCGGTACAGAAACCGCGGAAGGTGCCGACCTTCTCGGCCTTGAACCACGTATCGCGCACGAAGCCGGGGATCGCATCCTGCTTCACGCCGAATGCGGGCACGTACCACGAGTGGACGACGTCGTTCGCGGTCGTGATGATGCGGACCTTCTTGTTGACCGGCACGACGAGCGGGTTGTCGACTTCCTGCAGGTAGGTATCGGTGATCGGCTGCTTGCCCATCACTTCGTCACGCGGGGTCGTCAGCGTCGACAGGAAGCTGATGCCTTCACCCGGGCCCTTCACGTAGTCGTAGCCCCACTTCCACTGGTAGCCGGTGACCTTGATCGTGAGATCGGCGTTCGTCGTGTCCTTCATCGCGACGACGGCCTTCGTCGCCGGCAGCGCCATCAGCACGACGATGATGAACGGCACGATCGTCCAGATGATTTCGACGGTCGTGCTTTCATGGAAATTGGCGGCCTTGTAGCCTTTGGATTTGCGGTGCGCGAAGATCGAATAGAACATCACGCCGAACACGCCGATGAAGATCACCGTACACAGGATCAGCATCATCGTGTGGAGATCGTAGAGCTCCTCGGCGATCTTCGTGACAGGCGGCTGAAAGTTGATCTCGTTGACGCGGGGACCGCCCGGGCTATCACCGACCGCCAGAGCAGCACCGGCAAAGAGCAATCCGCTGCATGCCAGCACGCCCGTGAGGGCTCGCTTGATTGTTTTCATAGCATCCTTACCCAAAATTTCCATTCAAACCCTCCCCCGTCGCAAGCCGCCTGAGCCGCACCTGCCACCCTCGCCGGTCGCCCCGTTCAACCGCAGCGCCGCAGCGACATCCGCAGCTCGTCGGCAAACTGCGCGCGCCGGTACTGCGCGAGATGCTGCCCGATCACGACGGTCTGCCCGCGCGACACCAGCCGAATCGGATCGCGTGGCGTCGCGCCCGGTTCGACCCGCACCCAGCGCGGGTTGAATTCGATCTGCGTGAGCCGTTCCGCATCCATCCGCTCGATCACGAGCCGGTGCGGAAACAGCCTGATGCGTTCGTAGTCGACCGCATGGCGCGCATGGATCGCAAACGCGATACCCACCGCCAGCAGCTCGATTCCGGTGAAAGGCATGACGAGCCACGCCCCCCACAACATCAGCATTGCCGCGATCGCCAGCGAAACGCTCGCAAGCGACGCGTAAAACAGCACGAACTGGCGCGGCGACACCGAACAGTTGCGCTTCATGAGCCAGTCCTCGAGGACCGGTTCAACGTCCGCTGCTTCCGTCGAAACCCTCGCTGCCTCCATCGCCGCCTCGCGCGAATGGCATGCGATGCATGCCTGCATCGGTCTCGTCGCCCCGTATTGCGGGGACCCCAGGGCGACAAGCTGACGCATTATAGGCGGGTTCAATGGCATCCACAAGCAAGCGCCTATCGCCGCGCAACCCAAGCGCGACAAGCTTTCCGGCCATTTCAGGGGTGATTTTGACCCCGCTTTGCATCGCTAATTTCAGACATAACAAAACCCCTCTTTACCGCTTTACCGATTCTTCGGACGTCCCTTTCCGATGTCTTCGATACGCACGATGCCGTGCCCTTCCGCGGTCGTGCGGGGCACTGCCTTCCACGCGTGCCCGTAGATCACCTCGAACGTCAGCGGAATCGTGCCGTCCGCGCGCCGGCGCGCGTCGAGCGCGTCGCCGAGCGCCTGCCGGAAGCGCCGCGTCGCGCGCTGCGGCGCCGCGCGCTCGAACGGATACGCGCCCCAGCGGCGCACGTCGGCCAGCAGCGAGTCGGGAGATTTGTAGGTGACGGTCAGCACTTCCTGGTCCATCACGGGGATGTCGAAGCCGCTCTCGACGAGCATGTCGCCGAGGTCGTGCATGTCGACGAAATCGATCACGCGGGGCGCCGCGGGCGCCATGCCGAGCGCGGCCTCGGCGTCGGCGCAGGCCGCGCGCAGCTCGCGCAGCGTATCGGGGCCGAGCGTGCTGAACATCAGCAGGCCGTCGACCCGCAGCACCCGCTGCCACTCGGGCAGCACCGTGTCGGGACGCGAATGCCAGTGCAGCGCGAGGTTCGACCAGAGCAGGTCGAACGCGCCCGCCGCGAACGGCAGCGCCGAGAAATCCGCCTGCGCGACGCGCGGGCCGCGCTGGCCGAGCGCCTTGCCCAGCGACGCGGGCAGCCAGCGGCGCCAGCTCGCCTGCTCGACCTCGCGCTGCCCCGCCCGCGCGAGCATCGCGCCGGACAGGTCGACGCCGAACACCGGCGCCTCCGGGAAGCGCGCGCGCAGCGCCGGCAGGTCGTCGCCCGCGCCGCAGCCCGCGTCGAGCACTGCCGTGGGGTTCACCTTGATGTATTCGAGACGCTCGCACATCCGCTGCGCGATCTCGCGCGGCAGGAACGCGACCGCGTCGAACGCGGCGGCACGGCGGTCGAAGATCCGCCGCAGACGCCGGGCGTCATAGGCCGGACGGCTGGATGAGGTCGATGCTGGGGACATGTCTGGCACACTGGCGAAGAGCCCGAAGTATACTCGCTCGCCCCGGAAGCTTCATTGAGACGGGGTGGCAGGAGCGTTGCGATGCCTCTCCGTCCGTTTCCGCCACAGCTGCGCGTCGTTGTGTCGCAGGTCAGCGCGATGGCTGCGCGTTTCGCAGCGGCCGCGCTGCCGAACCGCTGCGCGCTGTGCGGCAATTTGTCACATGCCGTGATCTGCACCGCATGCGACGACGCGTACTGGAACGAAGCGCGCACGCGCTGCACGGTCTGCGCGGTACCGCTCGCGCCGGGGCACGCCAGGCGTGCGGCCGGTTCCCGATGCGATTACCGGTGCGACGCGTGCCGCGCGACACCGCCGCCGTTCGATGCGACACTCGCGCTCGCCGATTACCGCGCGCCGCTCGACGGGCTCGCGCGCGGGCTGAAGTTTCATGCGCGGCTGGCGCTCGGCGCCGAGTTCGCGCTCCGGCTTGCGCGGCTCACCGCCGATGCGCGTGCCGCCGACGGCCGCTTCGACGTGATCGCGCCGGTGCCGCTCGCGCGCAGGCGGCTCGCCGCGCGCGGCTACAACCAGGCGTGGGCCATCGCGCGGCCGCTCGCCCGGCAGCTCGGCACGCGCGCCGACGCGGCGTTGCTCGTGCGCATCGCGGAAACCGCACCGCAATCGCGGCTCGACCGGCGCGCGCGGCGCGACAATGTCGCGGCGGCGTTCGCGGTCGCGGGGAACGTCGCGGGCCGCCACGTCGCACTCGTCGACGACGTGATGACGTCGGGTGCGACGCTTGCCGCCGCGGCGCAGGCGCTGAAGGCGGCGGGCGCCGCACGCGTGACGAATCTGGTTGCGCTGCGCACCGCCAGGGATTAACTAGAGCCTGTTCACGCCAATAACGGGCTTGCGCTGGCCCTAGATGGAGAAGCGGACCGCCCGCCGGCGGCCGCGACAGTCAGAAGAACCCGGCTGGCCGCGAGGCTGGCCCACCGAGTGCGGGCCCGCCAGGCGCGGCCGCCGAAACCGAACCATGTTCAACGTCGTCCTCGTCGCACCTGAAATTCCGCCGAACACCGGCAACGTGATCCGCCTGTGCGCGAATACCGGCGCACGGCTGCACCTGATCGAGCCGCTCGGCTTTCCGCTCGACGACGCGAAAATGCGCCGCGCAGGCCTCGACTATCACGAATATGCGAAAATGCGCGTGCATGCCGACTGGGACGCGTTCGTCGCGGCCGAAACGCCCGACCCCGTCCGGATGTTCGCGTTCACGACGCGTGGCTCGGGCCGCTTCCACGATCACGCGTTCCTGCCGGGCGACTGGTTCGTGTTCGGCTCGGAGACACGCGGCCTGCCCGCGCCGCTGCTCGAGCGCTTTCCGACCACGCAGCGCGTGCGCCTGCCGATGCGGCCCGGCAACCGCAGCCTGAACCTGTCGAATACGGTCGCGGTGGTCGTGTTCGAGGCGTGGCGGCAGGCCGGCTTCGAAGGCGGCGCCTGACACCCGCCCGGCCCGTGCGGCCGGCGCGGCCGGCACGCTAGACGCGCTCGAGCCGCGCCTGGTACAGCGCGAGCATGTCCGGCGCAAAGCACGCGAATATCACGCGCGCAAGATTCGGCGCCTGCGGCAGCATCTCGATGACCGTGCCGACCGCGATGTCGACCGCCTGCTCCGCCGGATAGCGATAGATTCCGCAGCTGATTGCCGGGAACGCGATCGACGTGCAGGCGACTTCCTCGGCCAGCTCGATCGCGCGCCGGTAGCACGACGCAAGCATCTCGGCTTCACGCTGGCCGCCGCCGTGCCACACCGGGCCGACCGCATGAATCACGTATTTCGCTGGCAGCCCGTGGCCGCGCGTGAGCTTCGCGTCGCCGGTTTCGCAGCCGCCAAGCGTGCGGCATTCGGCGACGAGGCCCGGGCCGGCCGCGCGGTGGATGGCGCCGTCGACACCGCCTCCGCCCAGCAGCGAGCCGTTCGCCGCGTTGACGATCGCATCGACCGCGAGAGTCGTGATGTCGACGACCTGCGCGTCGAGCGTGGTGGAACCGATCTGGGGCATGACGACCTCCCCGAACGAAGGAAACGATTCAAGCGTAGCCCGCTTTGCGCGGCCGCGCGACCACGCCGCACGACTTCCGCGCGCTACTCCGCGCGCGCGTCCCGGCGCAGCAGCCCGCTGACGGCGTCGCGCGGCGCGACGCCGTCGAACAGCACGCCGCAAACGGCTTCGGTGATCGGCATCTCGAGCGACTGCGCACGCGCGATCGCGAGCACCGCCTGCGCACAGCGCACGCCTTCGGCGACATGGCCGAGCGCGCCGAGGATATCGTTCAGCGAACGGCCGGCGGCCAGTTGCAGGCCGACCGTGCGGTTGCGCGACAGGTCGCCCGTCGCGGTGAGGATCAGGTCGCCGAGGCCCGTAAGGCCCGTGAAGGTTTCCGCGCGACCGCCGAGCGCGACGCCGAGCCGCGACATTTCCGCGAGGCCGCGCGTAATCAGCGCGGCGCGTGCGTTGAGGCCGAGGCCGAGGCCGTCGGCGATGCCGGTCGCGATCGCCAGCACGTTCTTCACCGCGCCGCCGACCTCGACGCCGACGACGTCGTCGCCTGTATAGATGCGCATCGCGCCGTGATGGAACGCCGCGAGCGTGCGCTCGCGGCACGCGGCCGACGCGCTTGCGATCGTCAGCGCGACCGGCAGCCCCTGGCCGACCTCGCGCGCGAAGCTCGGGCCGGACAGCACGCCGTTGCTCAGCTGTTCCGGCAGTTCGGCCGCGACCACCTGATGCGGCAGCAGATGCGTATCGGCCTCGAAGCCCTTGCAGACCCAGATCACGTGCGCGGGCACGCATCCGGCGTCGCGCATCGCGCGGCACAGCGCGCGCAGCCCGGCGACGGGCGCGCCGATCACGCACAGCGCGTCGTCCGCGGCGCCGTGCGCGAGCGCCGCGGCGAGATCTGCGTCGTAGCGCAATGCGTCGGGCAGCGCGATGCCGTCGAGATAGCGGGAATTTTCGTGCCGGGCCTGCAGCCCGGCGATGAGCGCGGCGTCGCGCGCCCAGAGAAGCGTATCGTGCCGCGCGGCCAGATGGCCCGCGAGCGCGGTGCCCCAGGCACCGGCGCCGAGAACGGCTACTTTCATACCCAGCACCGGTCCTTGGTCGTGCGTCAGTTCAGCGTCGAACCGTTCGGCGCGCCTGCTGCACCCGCGTGCTGCTGCTGCAGCTGCGCGAGACGCTGCTCGTAGAGCGCCTGGAAGTTGATCTCGGCGAGGTGGATCGGCGGGAAGCCCGCGCGCGTGATCGCGTCGGCAATGTTCGAGCGCAGGTACGGGAACAGGATCGTCGGGCACGCGATGCCGACGAGCGGGTCGAGCTGCTCGTCAGGAATGTTGCGAATGTCAAAAATCCCGGCCTGCTTCGCTTCGATCAGGAACGCGACCTTGTCCTTCACCTTGGCCGTCACGGTGCCCGACACGACGACTTCGAACACGCTGTCCGCGAGGCGCTCGGCCTTGACGTCGACCTCGACTTCAACCGACGGCATGTCCTGCTCGAGGAAGATCGCCGGCGAATTCGGCTGCTCGAGCGACATATCCTTCAGGTAGACGCGCTGGATGTTGAAGAACGGTTGGTTTTCGACGTCGGACATGTTGTTTCCCTAAAAGTGGTGACGGAGCGGCCGGCCGTTGCCGGCCGCTCCGGTTGATCCTGCGCGCCTGGCTGCGCAGCCGGCGGCCATTCTGCCCTAATCAGGCGGCTTGCAGAAGCGGCACGAGGCCGCCAGCGCGGTCGAGCTTCGACAGATCGTCATAGCCGCCGACGTGCGTGTCGCCGATGTAGATCTGCGGCACCGTGCGGCGGCCCGTGCGCGACATCATTTCGTCACGGCGCGACGGATCCTTGTCGATCAGCACCTTCTCGATCTGCTCGACGCCGCGCAGCTTCAGGAGCCGCTCGGCCTGGATGCAATACGGGCACACCTGGGTGCTGTACATGACCACTTTGTTCACTTCGCCACTCCTTGTTTGACGACCGGCATCCCGGCCTGCTGCCATGCGGCGACGCCGCCTTCGAGCACGTGCACTTCGGCATAGCCCGCCGCCTCGACCGCGCGCGCCGCCTTCTGCGACTGCTGGCCGTTCTGGCACACGAGCAGCACCGGGGTGCTCTTGTTCTTCGCGACCTGGGCGATCTTCGCGCCGATCTCGCCCGCCTCGACCTGGCGCGCCGACGGCAGGTGGCCGGCGGCGAACTCGGACGCGGGCCGCAGGTCGATCACGACCGCGTTGCGACGATTGATGAGCTGCGTCGCCTCGGCAGCCGACAGGCCGCCGCGGCCGCGGCGCAGCGCCGGCCAGGCCAGCAGGCCGCCGGATACCAGCAGGATCGCGATGAGGGCCAGGTTCGTGTAATCGGTAAAGAACGTCACGGAATTCCGCCGGAAAAAGAGAAATCGGGAAAGGACAATCCTGCCATTATAAAATAACCGACTTGCGCGGGCGTGACGCCCGGCGCACCGCTTCCTTCACTACCGACCGCAAGCATCCATGCACAAGCTCGTTCTCATCCGCCACGGCGAATCGACGTGGAACAAGGAAAACCGTTTCACCGGCTGGGTCGACGTCGACCTGACCGAACAAGGCGCCAATGAGGCCTACCGGGCCGGCGAACTGCTCAAGGAGGCAGGCTACACGTTCGACATCGCGTACACGTCCGTGCTCAAGCGCGCGATCCGCACGCTGTGGCACGTGCAGGACCGGATGGACCTGATGTACCTGCCCGTCGTGCACACGTGGCGCCTCAACGAGCGCCACTACGGCGCGCTGTCCGGCCTGAACAAGGCGGAAACGGCCGCCAAGTTCGGCGACGACCAGGTCCTCGTATGGCGCCGCAGCTACGACACGCCGCCGCCCGCGCTCGAGCCGACCGACGAACGCGCGCCGTATGGCGACCCGCGCTACGCGAAGGTACCGCGCGAGCAGCTGCCGCTGACCGAATGCCTGAAGGACACGGTCGCGCGCGTGCTGCCGCTGTGGAACGAGTCGATCGCCCCGGCGATCAAGGCCGGCAAGGATGTGCTGATCGCCGCGCACGGCAACTCGCTGCGCGCGCTGATCAAGTACCTCGACGACATCTCGGACAGCGACATCGTCGGCCTGAACATCCCGAACGGCGTGCCGCTCGTCTATGAGCTCGACGAGAACCTGAAGCCGATCAAGCACTACTATCTCGGCGATCAGGAAGCGATCGCGAAGGCGCAGGCCGCCGTCGCGAAGCAGGGCAAGGCGGGCTGATCCCGCCCCGCCGGGCCGGCCCTGCGCCGGCCCGGCGGGCCCTCGCGCGAACCTCCTCGCCCGGGTGCTGTCGAACCGGTTTCGACCCATTCCACTGGCAAGTCGGACGAACAGTTATACTTGTCCGCTACATCCCCGCTACCGCCACGCGCTTCCCGACCGCACCTGATCTCTATGCGTATGAAATTGAAGAACATCGGCCTGATTGCCGCGGGCCTTGCCACGGGCGTGTTCGCCACGCTGCAAATTTCCGCGTCGGCCGAGCAGACCGTCACGGCGCCGCTTCCCCTCGACCAGCTCCGCCTGTTCGCGGAAGTGTTCGGCCAGATCAAGCGCGAGTACGTCGAGCCGGTCGACGACAAGAAGCTGCTGACGGCGGCGATCAAGGGCATGGTGTCAAGCCTCGACCCGCACTCGTCGTTCCTCGACAAGACCGACTATGACGAGCTGCAGGAGCAGACGAAGGGCCGCTTCGCGGGTCTCGGCATCGAGATCTCGCAGGAAGACGGCCTCGTCAAGGTGATCTCGCCGATCGAAGATACCCCCGCGTTCCGCGCCGGCATCCGTCCGGGCGACCTGATCACCCGCATCAACGACAAGCCGGTGCGCGGCATGACGCTCGACAAGGCCGTCAAGCAGATGCGCGGCGAGCCGGGCACCAAGGTCACGCTGACGATCTTCCGCAAGAGCGACGACCGCACGTTCCCGGTCACGGTCACGCGCGCGATCATCAAGGTCCAGAGCGTGAAGATGAAGCTGCTCGACCCGGGCTACGCGTACATCCGCATCACGAGCTTCCAGGAACGCACGACGCCCGATCTCGCCGCGAAGCTGCAGGACATCGCGCGCCAGCAGCCGAACCTGAAGGGCCTGATCGTCGACCTGCGCAACAACGGCGGCGGCCTGCTGCAGAGCGCGGTCGGCGTCGCGGGCGCATTCCTGCCGCCGGATTCCGTCGTCGTGTCGACCAACGGCCAGATCCCCGATTCGAAGCAGGTCTACCGCGACACCTACGACAACTACCGCCTGCCGTCGTTCGACGGCGATCCGCTGAAGGGCCTGCCGCCGGTCTTCAAGACCGTGCCGATCGTCGTGCTGACCAACGCGTATTCGGCGTCCGCGTCGGAAATCGTCGCGGGTGCGCTGCAGGATTCGAAGCGCGCGCTGATCATGGGCAAGACGACGTTCGGCAAGGGCTCGGTGCAGACGGTCCGCCCGATGACGGCCGACACCGCGCTGCGCCTGACGACCGCGTACTACTACACGCCGAGCGGCCGTTCGATCCAGAACAAGGGCATCTCGCCGGACGTGCCGGTCGACCAGTACGCGGACGGCGATCCGGACGACGTGCTCGTGACGCGCGAAGTCGACTACACGAACCACCTCGCGAACACGCAGGATCCGAACGAGAAGAAGGAACAGGAAGATCGCGAGCAGCGCCGGATGGACCAGCTGCGCGTCCTGGAAGAGCAGAACGACAAGAAGACGCCCGAGCAGCGCCAGAAGGATCGCGACCGCAAGCCGGTCGAGTTCGGCAGTGCGGACGACTTCATGATGCAGCAGGCGCTCGCGAAGCTCGAGGGCAAGCCGGTGCAGGAGTCGAAGTCGCTGCTCGCGGAAGGCACGCAGGGTCCGACCGGCAAGTCGACGACGGCCTCGAAGGCCGCGGCGGCGGCCAAGCCGGCCGCGACGAAACCGGCGCCCGCTTCGGCGCCGCAATAAGCGCCGGCCAGCATCCGACGGGCCATCGCGGGAAGACCGCGATGGCCCGTTTTTCATGCGCGCCTAGAATACGTACGCAAAGTCCGCACAGCTCAGCACCGCGTCTCGCCTGCAGCCCACTCATGAACGACGATCAACTCCTCCGCTATTCCCGCCACATCCTCGTCGACGAAATCGGCATCGAGGCGCAGCAGCGCTTTCTCGACGCGCATGCGATCGTCGTCGGCGCGGGCGGCCTCGGCTCGCCCGCGGCGATGTATCTCGCGGCCTCCGGCGTCGGCACGATCACGCTCGTCGACGCGGACACGGTCGATCTCACGAACCTGCAGCGGCAGATCCTGCACGTGACGGCATCGGTCGGGCGCAAGAAAGTGGAATCGGGGCGCGACGCGCTCGCGCAGCTGAACCCGGACGTGACCGTGCACGCGGTCGCCGAGCGCGTCGACGACGCGTGGCTCGCCGCGCACGTGCCGCACGCGAGCGTCTTGCTCGACTGCACCGACAACTTCGCGACCCGCCACGCGATCAACCGCGCATGCGTCGCGCATCGCGTGCCGCTCGTGTCGGGCGCGGCGCTGCGCTTCGACGGGCAGATCAGCACGTTCGACTTCCGCGACCCGGCGGCGCCCTGCTACGCGTGCGTGTTTCCGGAAGACCAGCCGTTCGAGGAAGTCGCATGCGCAACGATGGGCGTGTTCGCGCCGACGGTCGGGATCATCGGCGCGATGCAGGCGGCCGAGGCGCTGCGCGTGATCGGCGGCATCGGCGCGACGCTGAACGGCCGGCTGATGATGCTCGATGCGCTGCGGATGGAATGGACGACGATGAAGATCGCGCGCCAGGCCGATTGCCCGGTGTGCGGCGGCCGGCACTGACGCCGGGCCGCACCGCACATGCCGCGCAGGCATGTGCGTGAGAAACAGGCTCAAGCAGGCTCAGGCGGCCGCGTCCGCGCGCGGCTCGGCGACCGACAGCCGCTTCAGCGCCGACTGCACTTCCTCGGGCTCGAACGCCGCGAGCACGTCGGCCGTCGGCTTTTCGAGCGCCTTCAGGTGCGCGCGCAGGATCTCCTGCTTGACGACGAGCAGCTGGCTCGGGTGCATCGAGAACTCGGTGAGCCCCATCCCGAGCAGCAGGCGCGTGAGCGCCGGGTCGCCCGCCATCTCCCCGCATACCGACACCGGCACGCCCGCACGCTTCGCCTCGCGCAGCGTGTACGCGATCAGGTGCAGCACCGCCGGATGCAGCGGATCGTACAGATGCGCGACCGCGTTGTCCGCGCGGTCGATCGCGAGCGTGTACTGGATCAGGTCGTTGGTGCCGATCGACAGGAAATCGACGCGCTTCAGGAACAGCGGCAGCGCGATCGCCGCGGCCGGGATCTCGATCATCGCGCCGACACGCACGTTCGGATCGTACGCGAGGCCCGCATCGTCGAGCTGGCGCTTCGCCTCGCGGATCAGGTCGAGCGTCTGGTCGATCTCCTGCGCGTGCGCGAGCATCGGGATCAGGATCTTCACCTGCCCGAACGCGGACGCGCGCAGGATCGCGCGCAGCTGCGTGAGGAACATCTGCGGCTCGGACAGGCTCCAGCGGATCGCTCGCAAGCCGAGCGCCGGGTTTGGCGCGGTCTCGTAGCCTTCGTCGAGCGCCTCGAGCGGCTTGTCGGCGCCGACGTCGATCGTGCGGATCGTCACCGGCATCCCCTTCATCCATTCGACCGCGCGCTTGTACGCGGCGAACTGCTCCTCCTCCTCCGGCATCTCCTTCTGGTGCATGAACAGGAATTCGGAGCGGAACAGGCCGACGCCGACCGCACCCGCCTCGACGGCCGCCTTCGCGTCGTCGGGCAGCTCGATGTTTGCGCACAGGTCGATCTTCGTGCCGCACAGCGTCTGCGTCGGCGAGAACTTGAGGCGCTGCAGCTTGCGTTGCTCGAGTGCCTTTTCGGACTGCCGGTACGAGTATTCCTCGAGGACGATCGGCGCCGGATCGACGATCACGATGCCCTGGTCGCCGTCGACGATGATCAGGTCGTCCTGCCGGATCAGCGCGCTTGCGTGCTGCACGCCGACCGCGGCCGGAATGCCGAGGCTGCGCGCGACGATCGCCGTATGCGACGTGCGTCCGCCGAGATCGGTGACGAACGCCTGGAACGACTGCGTCTTGAACTGCATCATGTCGGCCGGCGCGATGTCGTGCGCGACGACGATCATCTCGTCGGTGCCTTTCGCTGCACCGTTGAGCGCCTGCGCGGCGGACGGCGCGCCCGCGAGCGCCTTCAGCACGCGCTCGACCACCTGCTCGATGTCGGCCTTGCGTTCGCGCAGGTATTCGTCCTCGATGTCGTCGAAATGGCGCGTGAGCAGGTCGAGCTGCTCGGTCAGCGCCCACTCGACGTTGTAGCGCCGCGTGCGGATCAGGTCGATCGTTTCCTGCACGAGCATCGCGTCGCTCAGGATCATCGCGTGCACGTCGATGAACGCGCCCACTTCGCTCGGGGTGTCGTCCGTCAGGTCGGCGCGCAACGCATCGAGCTCGCGATGCACGGCTGCGAGCGCCGTGCGGAAGCGCTCGACCTCGGCGTCGATCTGGGTCGCCTCGACGAGGTAATGGGCGACGTCGAGCGCCGCCGGCGCGATCAGATACGCACGTCCGATCGCGATACCTCGTGAGACGGGAATGCCATGCAGCGTGAAGGACACGCGCACCTCCTCTGTACATGTAAAGCCGCGGCACACCGCTGCGATGCGCTTATGACCCCGGATAGCGATTATAAATTCCGCACCGCGCACCTGACTGCATGCAGCGCAGCATTACACGCACTGCATCAATCCTGCAGGCGAAAAAAATGCCGCGGGATCCGCGGCATTCTTGCTGGAAACGGCAACGATCCGGTGCCGTCGGTCACTGACCCTCGCCGAACTTGTCGGCAATCAGCTTCAGCAGCGCGTCCATCGCCTCCTTCTCGTCGGCCCCTTCGGTCTCGATCGTGACCGTGCTGCCGATGCCGGCCGCAAGCATCATCACGCCCATGATGCTCTTCGCGTTGATCTTGCGCCCGTTGCGCGACATCCAGACTTCGGACTGGAAGTTACCGGCCAGTTGCGTGAGCTTGGCCGATGCGCGTGCATGCAGCCCCAATTTATTGACGATGGTGGTTTCTTGTTGAAGCATGGTTCTTGTTCGGTCGAGGTTGCCGGCGGCGCCCGTCGGCGGATGGATCTGAAACGGGGAATGGAACGCGGTCAGGACGGTTCGGTACGCGGCCGCGGCTCCGGCGGAATCGGCGCGCACTGGCCGCAGCCGACTTCGGTCGGCGGCGGCGGCGTGCCCGCCGCGACCTCATGGACGCCCTTCGCGCCGCCGGACAGCGCCTTGTCGACAAGCTTTTCGAGCGGCAGCTGGCGGTAGCAGACCGCGCGCACCAGCATCGGCAGGTTGACGCCTGCGAGCACGCGCACGTTCGCGATCTTCGCGAGCTGGCCGGCGATGTTCGCGGGCGTCGCGCCGTACATGTCGGTCAGCACGATCGCGCCGTTGTCTTCCTGGAGCCGCGCGAGCTCGGCGTGCGCGAACGCCATCACCTGGGCCGGATCGTTGTCCGCATGCACGTCGATGCAGCCGATGCGCGCGGGCACGCCGCCGTAGATGTGCGCGATGCAGTCCCGCAGCGCGGTGGCGAGCGGGGCGTGCGCGATGATCAGAATCCCTGCCATGTCGGCCTCCGGCAGGCCGCCCCAAGAGGGCTGACCGCGCCCTCGGGGGGCAGCGAGCAAAGCGAGCGTGGGGGTCGTTTCATTTTCAGCCTTGCAACAAGTTCGGCCCGGCTGCCGGGCCAGCGGCACCTCGACGCCGGTGCCTGGCAAGCGGGCATTGTAGCAGGCCGGTCACCTCTTTCCGGCAGCGGGGGACCTGCGCGGCCGCCGCCGGTGTTGCGCGCACAAGACGCAGCTTGCTTACGACGCCGCGCGCTCCAGCGCGTCGATGAACATCGCGGCGACGTCGAAGCCCGTCTGCTCCATGATCTCGCGGAAGCACGTCGGACTCGTGACGTTCACCTCGGTCAGCCAGTCGCCGATCGCATCGAGCCCGACCAGCAGCAGGCCGCGTGCGGCCAGCACCGGCCCGAGCGTTTCGGCAATCTCGCGATCGCGCGCGGTCAGCGGCTGCGCGACGCCAAGCCCGCCCGCGGCGAGGTTGCCGCGCACCTCGTTGCCCTGTGGAATCCGCGCGAGCGAATACGGCACCGGCTCGCCGCCGATCAGCAGGATCCGCTTGTCGCCGGCCTTGATCTCGGGGATGTACTTCTGCGCCATCACCGTGCGCGCGCCGTCGTGGCTCAGCATCTCGACGATCGAGCCGAGGTTCATGCCGTCCGGCTTCACGCGGAACACGCCCATCCCGCCCATCCCGTCGAGCGGCTTCAGGATCACGTCGCCGTGCTCCGCGTGGAATGCGCGCAGCCGGTTCGCGTCGCGCGTGACGAGCGTCGGCGCGACGAACTGCGGGAATTCGCCGATCGCGAGCTTCTCCGAGTGATCGCGGATCGACTGCGCGCGGTTGAACACGCGTGCGCCCGCGCGCTCGGCCACCTCGAGCAGCCACGTCGACGTCACGTATTCCATGTCGAACGGCGGATCCTTGCGCATCAGCACCGCGCCGAACGACTCGACGCGGCGCGACTCGACGGCGCCGGCCTCGTACCACTGCTCGCGATGCAGGTCGTCCAGCTCGCCGACGAACGTAATGCGCCGCACGTCGGCCTCGACGGCGGACCCGGTCCACGCAAGGTGGCGCGGCTCGCACGCGTAGATCGCATGCCCGCGCCGCGCGGCCTCCGCCATCATCGCGTAGGTCGAATCCTTGTAGATCTTGAAGCGCTCGAGCGGGTCGGCGATAAAGAGAATGTCCATGCGGGTCCTGTCTTTGCGGTGCCGGCGCAGCGGCCGTTACACCTGGATGGCTTCCGGATCGGTCTTTTCCAGTTCGATCGACGACGCGATCAGCGACAGCCGCGCGACGACGCCGTACATGTAGAACCGGTTCGGCGGCGCGGCGCCCGGCTTGGCGCCTGCGTCCGGCAGCGCGGTGTGCTCGAAGCCGAGCGGCACGTAGTGCATGCCCGGCGCGTTCAGGTTCTGGTCGCGCTCGCGGCCGGCGTGCGTGCGGTAGAAACCGCCGACCACGTAACGGTCGATCATGTAGACGACCGGCTCGGCCACTTCGTCGCCGACCCGCTCGAACGTGTATACACCTTCCTGAACGATCACGTCGCGCACCGCGAGCCCGGCCTTCGACTCGGCCATCTGCGCGCGCTCGGCCTTCGACAGCCGGCCGATCTCGGCCGCATCGTGCACGGTCATCACGCCGCGCCCGGCGGTGCCGGCGTCGGCCTTCACGACGACGAACGGCTTCTCGCTGATCCCGTATTCGCGATACTTGCGCGCGATCTTCTTCAGCACGCCGTCGATCGCGTCGGCGAGCGCCTGCTCGCCTTCATGCGCCTGCCAGTCGACCCCTTCGACGTGCGCGAAATACGGATTCACCATCCACGGATCGACGCCGACCATCTTTGCGAACTTCTTCGCGACGTCGTCGTAGCACGAGAAGTGCGTCGACTTGCGGCGCACGGCCCAGCCCGCGTGCAGCGGCGGCAGCAGGTATTGCTCGTGCAGGTTCTCCAGCACGGGCGGGATGCCGGCCGACAGGTCGTTGTTCAGCAGGATCGAGCACGGATCGAAATTCTTCAGGCCGAGACGGCGCTGCGTGCGCTCGAGCGGTTCGAGCACGATCTTCTGGCCGTCGGCAAGCGTGATCGGCGTGATGTCGGTGATGCTCGGATCGAGCGAGCCGAAGCGCACGTTGAGGCCCGCCTGGCGCATGATCGTCGCGAGGCGCGCGACGTTTTCCAGATAGAACGCGTTGCGGGTCGGCAGCTCGGGAATCACGAGCAGGTTCTTCGCGTCCGGGCAGATCTTCTCGATCGCGGCCATCGCCGCCTGCACGGCGAGCGGCAGCACTTCGGACGGCAGATTGTTGAACGCGCCCGGAAACAGGTTGGCGTCGACCGGCGCGAGCTTGAAGCCCGCGTTACGCAGGTCGACCGAACAGTAGAACGGCGGCGTGTGTTCCTGCCATTCGAGCCTGAACCAGCGTTCGATCGCAGGCGTGGCGTCGAGGATCTTCTGCTCGAGCTCGAGCAGCGGGCCGTTTAACGCCGTAACGAGGTGGGGAACCATGAATCACTCGCGAGCGGGAGAATGAAGATTGTAGAGCAATTGCGTTGCCCATTTGGGGATTGTTCCCGGGATCACAAGGATATGGAGGAAGTTTCTGGCTATTGACCCGATAGTGGACAGGGTTATCCGCTACAGGGCCGCGCCGCAGGAGAAAAAAAACCCGCCGGGAAGGCGGGCCGAAGTCGCTGCGCTCATTCGTGGCGGGAGCGGCATCGAGGCCGCCCGCCGTATTTCGTTCAGGTTTATTCGACGTGTTCGCCGTGGAGGATCACGTCGAGGCCTTCGCGCTCTTCCTCTTCCGTCACGCGCAGGCCGATCGTCATGTCGATCAGCTTCAGCAGCACGAAGCTCAGGATGCCGCTGTAGACCAGCGTGATCAGCACGCCCTTCGCCTGCAGCAGCAGGCTGCCGTCCGCGCCGCCGATATCCTTGACCGCGAACACGCCCGTCAGCAGCGCACCGAGAATCCCGCCCACGCCGTGCACGCCGAACGCGTCGAGCGAATCGTCGTAGCCGAGCTTCGACTTGAGCCACGTCGCCGACCAGAAGCAGACCACGCCCGCTGCGATACCGATCACCAGTGCGCCCGTCACGCCGACGAAGCCCGATGCCGGCGTGATCGCCACAAGACCCGCGACCGCGCCCGACACGATGCCGAGCACCGACGGCTTGCCCTTCGCGATCCATTCCGCGAACATCCAGCCGAGCGCCGCGCAGGCCGTCGCGACTTGCGTCGTCAGCATCGCGAAACCGGCACGGCCGTCAGCCGCCACCGCCGAGCCCGCGTTGAAGCCGAACCAGCCGACCCACAGCATCGACGCGCCGATCATCGTCAGCACCAGGTTGTGCGGCGCCATCGATTCACGGCCGTAGCCAACACGCTTGCCGAGCACGAGGCACGACATCAGGCCCGCAATACCGGCGTTGATGTGCACGACGGTGCCGCCCGCGAAGTCGAGCACGCCGTCGGCCGACAGCCAGCCGGTCGGTTCCCACACCATGTGCGCGATCGGCACATAGACGATCAGCGACCAGAGCGCCATGAACACGAGCATCGCCGAGAACTTCATCCGGTCGGCGAACGCGCCGCAGATCAGCGCCGGCGTGATGATCGCGAACGTCATCTGGTAGACGAAGTAGACCGTCTCGGGAATCGTCGGCGCGAGGTGGCTGACGGTCAGCGTCGTCGCCTTGTCGCCGTGAATGTAGTTCATCCCGTGCAGGAACGCGCGCGACAGGCCGCCGATGAAGCCGTTGCCCGGCGTGAACGCGAGGCTGTAGCCGACCACCGTCCACAGCACCGTGATCAGCGCGGTGATCGCGAAGCTCTGCATCACCGTCGCGAGCACGTTCTTCTTGCGGACCATGCCCGCGTAGAACAGTGCGAGGCCCGGCACCGTCATGAACAGCACGAGCGCGGTGGAGGTCAGCATCCACGCGGTATCGCCCGAGTTGATCTTCGACGAATCGACCGAGAACGGCGCGGTCGGCGCGGCAGGCGCGGCCGGGGCCGACGCGGCGGCAGCGGCCGATGCTTCGGGTGCGCCCGAAGCCGGTGCCGCAGCGGCGGCGGAAGCGGCGGCCTCGGACGCAGCCGGCGCCGAAGCGGCCGGCGCAGCGGCAGCGGCCGATGCGTCGGCGGGCGCCGAGGCGGCAGGCGCGGACGCAGCCGCGGCCGACGCCGCGTCGTCCGCGAGCGCGGAGCCAACGCCGGCCGCGATCAGCGAGCCGGCCATCAGCAGGGACATCATAAGTTTGCGCATCTTGGTATTCCTCTTGTCTCGTCTTGTCTGTTACAGCGCGTCCGCGCCCGTCTCCCCGGTGCGGATCCGGATCACCTGCTCGATCGGCGTGACGAAGATCTTGCCGTCGCCGATCTTGCCGGTGCGTGCGGCCCGCTCGATCGCTTCCACCGCCTGGTCGACGAGATCGTCGGACACGGCTGCCTCGATCTTCATCTTCGGCAGGAAATCGACCACGTATTCGGCGCCCCGGTACAGCTCGGTGTGCCCCTTCTGGCGCCCGAACCCTTTCACCTCCGTCACCGTGATGCCCGAGACGCCGAGCGCCGAGAGCGCCTCGCGCGTCTCATCGAGCTTGAACGGCTTGATGATTGCGGTAATGAGTTTCATGAAGTCCTCTCGCTGGGTTGTCCCGTCGAATTGGTTGGATGTGTAGCGGACTCTCATGAGCAACTCGCATGCCATGTCGGCCCGAGCCCCGTCTCGAACCGCGTTGCGAGGGTCGCATCCCGCGACAAACCACGCCGGAGCCCGGCCGAACGGCCAACGTGGGGCGGGTTTGCTGGCGCCGGGCGAGGATCGTTGCTAGAGTGCACGCACGTCCCGAAATGCCGGGGCTTTCACCCATGCGGGCGCCATGCCCGGAAATCGCGCGCCGCACGCACCATTTCCGGTCATGCGTGCATCATGGGCACGTATGCAACTGAAGATGCACATTTTTTGTGCAATGAAGGGGAATCACATGAAGCAACCCAGCGACGTTTTCAACGACCTGCAGTCGCGCGTCAGCGACCTGCTGAAAAACTCGCCGGCCAAGGACGTCGAGCGCAACGTGAAAGCCATGCTGTCGCAAGGCTTCTCGAAGCTCGACCTCGTCACCCGCGAGGAATTCGATACGCAGGCGCAGGTGCTCGCCCGCACCCGCGTGCGCCTCGAGGAACTGGAAAAGCGCGTCGCGGAACTCGAGCAGAAGCTCGCCGCTTCGTAAGCCTGACGCATCAGCCTGATGTACAAGGCTTGATGGTCAAAGCCTGACTCGCAGGCATGAACGGGCCAGTGGCCGGTCCATGCCTGCCCCGCGCCAACAGCGCAGCACAGCAGTCGCCCCGTCGTTCTTTCATCCGCGCCACGCCGGCAAGCGCGCAACGATCACTCCCTTTTCCGTGGCAGGCGGCCCGACAGGCCGCCCGCCCGCTCAACAGGAGCCTCGCCATGTCGCTTGCCGTGGTGCGCAGCCGCGCACCGGCGGCCGGCCGCGCGCCGGACGTCACCGTCGAAGTCCATCTTGCCAACGGGTTGCCGTCGTTCTCGATCGTCGGCCTGCCCGATCTCGAAGTCCGCGAAAGCCGCGAGCGCGTGCGCGCCGCGCTGCAGAACTGCGGATTCGAGTTTCCCGTCCGCCGCATTACCGTCAATCTCGCGCCCGCCGACCTGCCGAAGGAATCCGGCCGGTTCGACCTGCCGATCGCGCTCGGCATCCTCGCCGCGAACGGCCAGATCCCCGCCGACGCGCTGGCCGGCCGCGAATTCGCCGGCGAGCTGTCGCTGACCGGCGCGCTGCGGCCGATGCGCGGCGCGTTCGCGATGGCCTGCGGCGCCGCGCGGGACTGGCGGGCGGGTGGAACGGGCTCGGGCTCCGGTTCCGGATCACGTTCGGGTTCGGGCGAGGTTTCCGGCTCCGCAACAGCGTCACCCGCACCCGAGCTGTATCTGCCGCTCGACAGCGCGGGCGAGGCCGCGCTCGTGCCGGGTGTCACCGTATTCGGCGCGCCCGACCTGCCCGCGCTGTGCGCGCACCTCGCCGGTACGCCGGACGGGCGGCTCACGCCGGTCGCGGTGCCCTGTCTCGACGGATTGCCGGCGCCATCCGCTCCCGACCTCGCGGACGTGGTCGGCCAGCGCGGCGCCCGGCGCGCGCTCGAAGTCGCGGCCGCCGGCGGGCATCACATGCTGATGGTCGGACCGCCGGGCGCCGGCAAGTCGATGCTGGCCACCCGGCTGCCGGGGCTCCTGCCGCCGCTGACCGACGACGAGGCGCTGACGTCGGCCGCGCTCCTTTCCGCGAGCCGCATCGGCTTCTCGCCCGCGCAATGGCGGCAACGGCCGTTTCGCTCGCCGCACCACTCGTCGAGCGCCGCGGCGCTGGTCGGCGGCCGCAATCCGCCGCAGCCGGGCGAGATCACGCTCGCGCACCTCGGCGTGCTGTTCCTCGACGAATTGCCGGAATTCGACAGGCATGTGCTGGAAATGCTGCGCGAGCCGCTGGAGGCCGGCCGCATCACGATCTCGCGTGCGGCGCTGCAGGCCGACTTCCCGGCCGCCTGCCAGCTGATCGCCGCAATGAACCCGTGCCCGTGCGGCTGGCACGGCGATCCGTCCGGCCGCTGCCGCTGCTCGCCGGACGTCGCCGCGCGCTATCTGCGCAAGCTGTCGGGGCCGCTGCTCGACCGCATCGATATCCAGATCGACCTGCCCGCGCTGACGCCGGCCGAACTGTCGGCGCGCGCGTCGGCGCCCGGCGAGCCGAGCGCGGCGGTCGCCGCACGCGTCGCGTTGGCACGGGCGCGGCAGCTCGACCGCCAGGGCAAGACGAATCACATGCTGACCGGGCGCGAAACCGATGACCTGTGCCGGCCGACCGACGAAGGCGAGCGCCTGCTGCGCGAGGCCGGCGAGCGGTTCGGCTGGTCGGCGCGCGCGTATTACCGCGTGCTGAAAGTCGCCAGGACGATCGCCGATCTCGCCGGCGACCCGCTGCCGACTGCCGCGCAGATCGCCGAGGCGATCCGCTACCGGCGGGCGCTGACGGCCCTCTGAGGACAAAATCCGCCTGTCAAGACTTGACTTATGCACAATTCCGCGCATCCGGGTCCGGAACCCACCGCAACAGGCCGTATGCGAAGCGGAATCCGCATGCCTTTGTTTTTATTGATTTTTCTGAAGCGGCGCGCGCACGGCCAATCCGCCCGGAACCCCATCCGGCGCGGGCGGCGGGCCGATTGCGGCAACTTTTCAACAAAGTTATCCACATGCGCCGTGGATAACCGAAAAACCCTCGCAAAATCCGGCGATTAGCTGCGAATGCTGCGAAGGAACTTTCAGTTGTCGCCGCGCTCTGAGGCACCCTCGCCGGCCCGATTCAGTCGAGCTTCAGCGAACCGAAGAACTGATCGAGTTGCTCCTGCGCGATCGGCGCGTCGGAGATCGCGACCGCCTGGTACGCGTGCCGGCCGCGCGCGACGAACCGCGCGACGATCGTCTTGCGTGCGCGGTCCTGCCCCGCCGCCGCGCCGGCCACGCGCAGCTCGACCCCGTTCACCGCGCCGCCGGACGCGAGCGGCACCGGCACCGCGGCCGTCTGCGGCGCGCCGTCCAGGTTTCGGGAAAGGCCGTCGCGCAGGTAGTCGAGCGCCGCGCGGCGGGTCTCGTCGCGGTCGTCCGGCAGCATCACCGTGCCGACCGCGAACACCGCGCCATCCAGGTGCGCCGCCTGCATCCGCATCTTCATCGGCGTGCCGCCGATCGTCACCGCGTGCTCGTCGACGGTCGGCTTGGCGGGCAGGTCGATCGTGTAGCCGGCGTCGTTGTGCAGCGTGCGCCAGTCGTACGGCGGCGAGCACGCGGCGAGCACGGCGCTTGCGCACACGAGTGCGGCGAAGCGCCGCAGTGGACGAAAAAGGGGACGCAGCGGATCGGCAAATACCTTCGGCATGGTGCGGAGCAGAGCTGGCAAAATGCGCATTATGCGTCGAACGGGAACGCCGGGATGTGTGATGGCCACCGGTACGCGCGCCGCATTCGCGCTAAAATAAACGCCGAATTTCGACGTCCTTGGCCATGTCCGGCGTCACCGACCGACTTCGAGAGCACCGCAGATGAACTCCACGCCTTCTTCCTCAAGCCGCCGCGCGGGCCCGATCCGCTATGTGGCGGCCGTCGTCGTCGTGGCCGCGATCGCCGTGGCCGGCTTCTTCGCGTTCAACGGCAAGTCCAGCGTGCCGGATGCGACCTTCACGCTGCTGTCGGGCCAGAAGGTATCGACCAGCGGCGACTTGAAGGGCAAGGTCTACCTGATCAACTTCTGGGCGACGAGCTGCGCGACCTGCATGCAGGAGATGCCGCAGATGGTCGATACCTACAATCGCTTCAAGGGACAGGGCCTGGAATTCGTCGCGGTCGCGATGAACTACGACTCGCCGATGTACGTCGCGAACTACGCGCAGACGCGCCAGTTGCCGTTCAAGGTCGCGCTCGACGACGGCAGCGCCGCGAAGCAGTTCGGCAACGTGCAGCTGACGCCGACGACCTTCGTCGTCGACAAGGACGGCAAGATCCTGAAGCGCTACGTCGGCGCGCCGCAGTTCGCGGAACTCGACGCGCTGCTCAAGAAGGCGCTCGACAACGCCGCCTGAGCGCTCGCCCGGACGATTCCGCACCGATGGGCGCCCGACGCGCCCGTCAATGCAAAACGGACCGCATGACCGGACATCGCCGGTTCATCGGTCCGTTTCTCTTTGGCGGTCCCGTTATCGGTCCGTTTCGCCTTTGGCCGACAATCCGTACCGCTTCATCTTCTCGTAGAGCGTCGCCTTGCCGACGTGCAGCCGGTCGGCGGTCGCCGCGACCGCGCCGCCCGTCTGGTTCAGCGCCTCGGCGATCACCGCGCGCTCGAACTGCTCGATTCGCTCCTTCAGCGTCTGCTCGTTCGCGTCGTCGTCCGCCGCCGCCGCGTCCTGCGGCATGTCGGCGACGCCGAGCACGAACCGGTCGGCCGCGTTGCGCAGCTCGCGCACGTTGCCGGGCCAGTCGCGCTGCAGCAGGCTCGCGCGCTGCCGGTCGGTGAGCACCGGCGCCGGGCGGTCGTAGCGCACGGCCGCGTCGAGCATGAAGTGCTCGAACAGCGGCACGATGTCCTCGCGGCGCTCGGCGAGCGGCGGCAGCGCGATCGTCACGACGTTGAGCCGGTACAGCAGGTCGCGCCGGAACGTGCCGGCCGCGACCTGCTCGCTCATGTCGCCCTTCGCGGCCGCGACGATCCGGCAGTTCACGCGAATCGGCTGGTTCGAGCCGAGCCGCTCGAGCACGCCGTCCTGCAGCACGCGCAGCAGCTTCACCTGCAGCGCGAGCGGCATGCTTTCGATCTCGTCGAGGAACAGCGTGCCGCCGGACGCGTATTCGAGCTTGCCGACCCGGCGCTTCGCGGCGCCCGTGAACGCGCCCGGCTCGTAGCCGAACATCTCCGATTCGAACATCGGCTCGGGCAGCGCGCCGCAATTCACCGCGATGAACGGCTTGTCGCGGCGCGGCGACAGCTCGTGCAGGCTGCGCGCGATCAGCTCCTTGCCGGCGCCCGTGTCGCCGTTGATCAGGACCGACGCATCGGTCGGCGCGATGTTCGCGATCAGCCGCCGTACCTGCTCGATCGCCGGACTGCGGCCGATGATGCGCGGCGCGACGACGTTCTGCTCGGCGAGCTCGCGGCGCAGCGCGTGGTTCTCGAGCACGAGCGCGCGCCGCTCGAGCGCGCGCCGCACCGTCTCGATCAGCCGTTCGGCCGCAAACGGCTTCTCGATGAAGTCGTACGCGCCGTCGCGCATCGCCTGCACGGCCATCGAGATGTCGCCGTGGCCGGTGACGAGAATCACCGGCACGTCCGGCACGCGTTCGCGGCATTGCGCAAGCAGGTCGAGCCCGCTCGCGCCGGGCAGGCGGATGTCGCTGACGATCACGCCGGCGGTGTCGGCGACGATCGCCTTCTCGGCAGCCTCGGCCGACTCGAAGCCGGTCACGTCGAAGCCCGCCAGCTGGAGGCTCTGCACGCTCGCGCGGCGCACGAGTGCGTCGTCTTCGATATAGATCACTTGCAGCCGGTTGGCCATCGTACTCACTTGCTCCTGATGGGCGTCGTTGCCCTCGGACGGCGCGGCGACAGCGCGTGCGCGGGTCGGCTCACGCCGGTTTTCCACCGTTCGGCACACGCTCAGCGCGCGCCCGTCTGCTCGGACACGGAGTCCGGATGATGCGTGCGGGCGCGCCGCAACGTCAAGACGAACTGCGCGCCGCCGCCCGGCGCATTGCGCGCGGTCAGCGAGCCGCCCGCATCGCTCGCGATCGACGACGAGATCGCGAGCCCGAGACCGAGCCCGCGCCCCATTTCCTTCGTCGTGAAGAACGGCTCGAACAGGCGCGGCAGCAGGTCGGGCGGGATGCCCGGACCGTTGTCGCGCACCTGGATCGCGAGCGTCGCGGCCGACACGTCGATCGCGACCTCGATGCGCGGGGCGGCGGTGCCCGCCACCGCATCCAGCGCGTTGCCGAGCAGGTTGATCAGCACCTGTTCGAGACGCAGGTCCTCGCAACGCGCGACGAGTTCCGGATGGTCGTTCGCGAGATCGAGCGGCGCATCCGACGGGGACGTCCGCGCGCCGTCGCCTGTGGGCGACACCGGTGATTGGGGCGACATGGCCGCGTCCCGCAGCGTCAGCACGAGCGCGACGCCGCGCAGCCGTTCGTCGAGCAGCGCCAGCACGCTGCGCAGCGCGCGCACGACGAGCGCCTGCTCGTTGCGCGGCCGCGCGCGGCCGACGAACAGCTTCAGCTGGTTGGTGATCTTGCCCATCCGCTCGGTGAGCGCGGCGATCGCCTCGAGGTTCTCGCGCGCCGCGCCCTGCTCGCCGCGGTCGAGCAGCACGCGCGTGTTGTCGGAGAAGCTGCGCAGCGCCGCGAGCGGCTGGTTCAGCTCGTGCGTGATGCCCGCCGCCATCTGGCCGAGCGCCGCGAGCTTGCTCGCCTGGATCAGCTCGTCGTGGGCGGCGCGCAGCTCCTGTTCCGCGCGGATCCGGTCGCCGACCTCCTTCTGCAGCTGCTCGTTCGCCTCGGACAGGTCGGCCGTGCGCTCCTCGACGCGCCGGTTCAGCTCCGCATACGCCTGCTGCAGCAGCGCGCGGCCGCGGATCATCTCGCGCACGCGCGCACGGCGCATCCGCCAGTAGAACGCGAGCAGCGCGACCGACACGAAGCCGAAGCCGGTGACGATCGTCGCGTTGCGCGCGTCGGCGTCGACGGGCGCGATCGGCGCGAGCGTGACGAGCGTCCAGTCGGGCTCACCGATGCGGCGCTGCGTCGCGAGATAGCGCGGCGCGCGGCGGCCATGGCCGATGCGCGCAATTTGCGCATCCGCACCGAGCACCTGCTCGACGCGCAGCGGCAGCGGCGTGACCGGCTGCTGCGCATACTGGCGGGTCTCGTAGATCGACGCGGCAACCGGGCCGGTCAGCGGCCGCAGCGTGTGGTATTTCCATGCGGGCACCGACGACAGGAACACGACGCCGTGGTCGTCGGTGACGACGAGCGGCTCGGACGCG
The DNA here is from genome assembly GCF_053427715.1 of Burkholderia sp. MR1-5-21. NCBI lineage: Bacteria > Pseudomonadati > Pseudomonadota > Betaproteobacteria > Burkholderiales > Burkholderiaceae > Burkholderia > Burkholderia sp. MR1-5-21. The sequence goes on along the minus strand of NZ_JBSAXD010000009.1, from coordinate 130,398 downwards.
TCCGCGCCCTGGAACCACTCGAGATTGAGCTTCACGACGACGACGCCGACGATCCGGCCGTCGCGCCACACGGGCTGCGAGATGTAGTAGCCGGGATCGCGCGAGATCGTGCCGATCCCGAAGAAGCGGCCGACCTGGCCGTGCATCGCATCGATGAAATACGGTCGGAAACGGTATCCGATCCCGACGAAGCTGTCGGGCGCGCGCCAGTTGCTCGCGGCGACGCACAGGCCGTCCGCGCCGATCAGGTAGGTGACGGTCGCGTGCGCGTGCTCGTTGAGGTCTTCGAGATAGCGGTTCGCGCGCGCCGCGTAGTCGGCGCGCTTCGGCTCGGCAAGCAGGTCCTGCACGAGCGGGTGGCTGCCGAGCAGGTACGGCAGCGACTCATAGCGGTCGAGCGTGCTCTTGAGCGCGCTGGTGGTGCGATCGACGCGCACCGCGGCGTTGCGCTGCAGCTCGTCGATGCCGCGCCGCCAGGTGATGGTCCACGTCAGCGCACAGGCCGCGGCGAGCGCGGCGGCGAGCGCGAAGAGGACGAGCAGGCGGCGCTTCACGGTGACGGCTTCCTGACGGTGCGGATCGTCTATTGTGTCATAGCCGTCCGCCTCTGCCCTGCCGCTGCAGCGGACGCCGTCATGCGGCGCGCGGCGCGCGTGCGGCGCCGCCGCCTGCTCCTTCATGACGTCAGACGCCGGCCGTCTCGGTGGTGACGACTTCGCCGCCGCCGTTCAGCGCCTGGCGCAGCTTCGCGCGGTCGAGCTCCTTCTCCCACGCGGACACGACGACCGTCGCGACGCCATTGCCGACGATGTTGGTCAGCGCGCGGCACTCGCTCATGAAGCGATCGATGCCGAGGATCAGCACCATGCCCGTCAGCGGGATGGTCGGCACGACGGCGAGCGTCGCGGCGAGCGTGATGAAGCCCGCGCCCGTGACGCCGCTCGCGCCCTTCGACGTCAGCATCGCAACCGCGAGCAGCGTGAGCTGCTGCATCCACGTGAGCTCGATGTTGGTCGCCTGCGCGATGAACAGCACGGCCATCGTCATGTAGATGTTGGTGCCGTCGAGGTTGAACGAGTAGCCGGTCGGCACGACGAGGCCGACGACCGAGCGCGAGCAGCCGGCCTTCTCGAGCTTCTCCATCAATTGCGGCAGCGCGGCTTCCGACGAACTCGTGCCGAGCACGATCAGCAGCTCTTCCTTGATGTACGACACGAAGCGGATGATCGAGAAGCCGGTCATGCGCGCGATCGTGCCGAGCACGACGAGCACGAACACGACCGACGTCAGGTAGAACGTGCCGATCAGCTTGAGCAGCGGCACCAGCGAGCCGACGCCGTACTTGCCGATCGTGAACGCCATCGCGCCGAACGCGCCGATCGGCGCGAGCTTCGTGACGATATGCACGATGCCGAACAGCACGCGCGTGAGCCCGTCGATGAAGTCGGTGACGACCTTGCCGCGCTCGCCGAGGTGCGCGAGCACGCTGCCGAACAGCAGCGCGATCAGCAGGATCTGCAGGATCTCGCCCTGCGCGAACGCGTCGACCATCGTGTTCGGGATGATGTGCATCAGGAAGTCGACCGTCGACTGGCCGTGCGCCTTCGCCGCGTACGACGCGACTTCCTTGCCGTTCAGCGTCGCCGGATCGATGTTGAAGCCCACGCCCGGACGCAGGATGTGCGTGGCCGCGAGGCCCAGCACCAGCGCGAAGGTCGACACGATCTCGAAGTACAGCAGCGCCTTGCCGCCGACGCGCCCGACCTTCTTCATGTCCTCCATGCCGGCGATGCCGGTCACGACCGTACAGAAGATGATCGGCCCGATCACCATCTTGATCAGCTTGATGAAGCCGTCGCCGAGCGGCTTCATGTCGACGGCGAGGGACGGATAGTAGTGGCCGAGGATCACGCCGACGATGATGGCGAAGATCACCTGCACATAGAGCACTTTGTAGATGGGTTTCTTCTTCACGATGATTCCTGATGAAGGGTAGATGAGCCGGTGGAAACGGCGTCACGCGCGCGGGCGAATGCCAGGGGAAGTGGAAGTCATTCGCCCGCGCGGCTGCCGTGCCGCAACAAGCGATGCCTCAGGACATCCGGGGGAGGAGGAAGGCGTCGGTCATCGGTTGTCTCCTTGCTGTAGTAGTTGAGGCCGGAGGTCGGCCGTGCCTTCTATATCGCAAGGTCGATGCCAGGTCTCGAATACCCTTCAAGCCGTTGTTTTTATTGTATTTCTCATAATGCGGCAGACCCGGAAATCCGGGATTCCGGAAATCCGGAATCCATCCGTCCGGCGATCCGGACGGATGTGTCGTTTCATCACATGAATCAATGCTGTACGGCCTGGCCGGCCAGCACGCCGGTCTGCGCATAGAACTCCTGCTGCGCGAACGCTTCGCGCTCGCGGCGCGCGCGTTCGCCGCGGTCGGCGAGCGAGCCGACGACGATGCCGGCGAACGCGAGCGGCACCGACACGAGCGCCGGGTTGTCGAGGAATACCGGCGCATGCGCGTGGTGCAGCACGTCGACCCACACCGACTTCGACAGCAGCGTGAGCACGACCGCCGATGCGAGGCCGAGACCGCCGCCCAGCACCGCGCCGCGCGTCGTCATCCCGCGCCAGAAGATCGACATCGCGAGCACCGGGAAATTCGCGCTCGCCGCGACCGCCGCGACGAGGCCGACCATGAACGCGACGTTGATGTGCTCGAACAGGATCGACAGGCCGATCGCGACCGCCGACAGCACGATCGTCGCCGCGCGCGAGATACGCATCTCGACGCGCTCGTCGGGCTTGCCGCGCGCCCACATCTGCGCGTACAGGTCGTGCGAGATCGTCGTCGCGCCGGCGAGCGTCAGGCCCGCGACCACCGCGAGGATCGTCGCGAACGTGACGGCCGCGATGAAGCCGTAGAACCAGTTGCCGCCGACCGCCTGCGCGAGCTTCACCGCGACCATGTTCGAGCCGCCGAGCAGGTCGTGCGTCAGGTTGAACGTGCCGTTCGCGCCGAGCCGGAAGAATTCCGGATGCTGCGCAAGCAGCACGATCGCCGAGAAGCCGATCACGAACGTCAGCAAGTAGAAATAGCCGATGAAGCCGGTCGCGTAGAACACCGACTTGCGCGCCTCCTTCGCGTTCGGCACCGTGAAGAAGCGCATCAGGATGTGCGGGAAGCCGGCCGTGCCGAACATCAGCGCGATGCCGAGCGACAGCGCGTTGGCCGGATCGCGGATCAGCTTGCCGGGCCCCATGATGCCGAGCGCGCCCGGATGCACGGCCACCGCGCGGCGGAACATCTCGTCGACGTTGAAGCCGAACTCGCCGAGCGCGAGCAACGCGAGCAGCGTTGCGCCGCACAGCAGCAGCACGGCCTTGATCACCTGCACCCAGGTCGTCGCGGTCATCCCGCCGAAGAACACGTACACCACCATCAGCACGCCGACGATCAGCTCCGCGGTGCCGTACGACAGCCCGAACAGCAGCTGGATCAGCTTGCCCGCGCCGACCATCTGCACGACGAGGTACAGCACGACGATCGTCAGCGAGTTCGCGGACGTCAAGAGCCGGATCGGCCGCTGTGCGAAGCGGTACGCGACGACGTCGACGAACGTGAACTTGCCGAGGTTGCGCAGCGGCTCGGCGATCAGGAACATCACGAACGGCCAGCCGACGAGGAAGCCGATCGAATAGATGAGCCCGTCGAAGCCGAACATGAACACCATCCCGGAGAGCCCGAGGAACGACGCGGCCGACATGTAGTCGCCCGCGATCGCAAGGCCGTTCTGCAGGCCGGTGATGCCGCCGCCGGCCGTGTAGAAGTCGCGCGTCGAGCGCGTGCGGCGCGCGGCCCAGCGCGTGAGCGCGAGCGTCGCGAACACGAACGCGAAGAACATGCCGATCGCGACGGGGTTCAGTTCGACCTTGTCGGGCATCGGCCCGGCGGCAACGGACACCGCATGCGCGGCGGCCGGCACGGCGGCGCAGAGCGCGCCGAGCGCGAGGCGCGGGGCAAGAGCCGGGACAAGACGCGGGACGAAAGGCAGGAAATGACGCATCGGGGCCTCCGTCACGAACGCTCGAGGATCGCATCGACCGCGCGGTCGAACGAACGGTTCGCGCGCAGCACGTAGCACGCGGTCAGGCCGATCGCGACCAGGATGATCGCGATGCCGGCGACGATCCCGACGGTCGTCGTCGCGCCTCGGTAGAGCGGCGCCGCGAGCACGTGCGGCGCGAGCGCGACGAGCAGGATGAAGCCGTAGTACGTCGCGATCATCAGCGCCGTCAGCACGAAGCTGAAGCGGCGCCGCGTGCGCACGAGCTGCTGATAGTCACGGCGCGCCGTGACCTGTTCGATGACGGAAATCTCCATGATGTCTCCTGTCGACCAGAGTTGGCGCTTTAGCGCTTACTCTGGTCCCATGCTTCGCGGTCGACCGGAGTCAGTGCTTCAGCACTCACTCCGGTCCCATGCAAGGCCCATCGTCGTCTCGCGAGGGTCGTCGTGTAGTCGATCGGCGCGCGATCCAGCCCGCCCGCGCCGCGGCGGTACGAATCGATTCAGACCACGCGATCCGCTCGGAGTCTCGCGACATCGTCCGCCGACAGCCCAAGCCAGCCGCCGAGCACGTCCTCCGTGTCCGCACCAAGCACGGGCGGCGCGCCCCGCACCGGCAGCCGCGTGCCGTCGAAACGGTACGGCGGCGCGAGCACGTCGACGCCGCCCGCGACCGGATGCGGCTGCCGCGTGACGAGCCCCGCGCTGCGCGCACGGTCGGACGTCAGCGCCTCATGCAGGCCGAGTACTTCGCCGCACGGAATGCCGGCGTCGGCAAGTCCTGCAAGCAGCGTCGCGCGCGATCGCTTCGCAAGCTCGCCGCGGATTTCCGGCAGCAGTTTTGCGCGGTTCTCCGAACGGCCGAGGTTGGTCTGGTAACGCGGGTCCGCAGCAAGGTCGGGCCGCCCGATCACGTCGCAGAAGCGCGCGAACTGCGTGTTGTTGCCGACCGTGATCACGAGCGGGCCGTCGGCCGCATCGAACACGCCGTACGGCACGATCGACGGATGCGCGTTGCCGTAGCGCGGCGGGTCCTTCTCCATCAGCAGCGCGTCGAGCCCGTAGTACGCGGTGATCATCAGCCCGCAGTCGAACAGCGCCATCTCGATGCGCCGCCCGCGCCCGGTCGCGTGCCGTTCGTACAACGCCGCGAGGATCGCCTGCGCCGAGTACATCCCGGTAAACAGGTCGACCGCCGCGACGCCGAACTTCAGCGGCGGCTGGTCGGCCTCGCCGTTCAGCGCCATCAGCCCCGCCTCGCCCTGCACGACGAGGTCGTAGCCGGGGCGTCCCGCTTCGGGCCCCGAACGGTCGTAGCCGGAAATCGCGCAGTGCACGAGACGCGGGTTCAGGCCGGCCAGCGCGTCGTAGCCGAGGCCGAGCTTTTCTGCGCCGCCGAGCTTGAAGTTGTGGATCAGCACGTCGGCCTGCGCGGCCAGCTCGCGCACGAGGCGCTGCCCCGCTTCGGTCTGCAGATCGATGCAGATCGAGCGCTTGCTGCGGTTCACGCTGTTGAAGTAAGTCGTCTCGGTGTCGCCGATCCGCAGCCCCCAGTCGCGCGTATCGTCGCCGCGTGCCGGATGCTCGACCTTGATCACCTCCGCACCGAAATCGGCGAGCACCATCGCGCACCACGGCCCGGCCAGCACGCGCGAGCAATCGAGCACCTTGACGCCGGCGAGCGGCAGCGCGCGTTGCGTGTCGTTGTCCATCGTCGTCTCCTCCGTCTTCGATTTATTGCTTCGACAATGCGATGTAACGCGCGAGGTGATGGTCCTCGTCGCCGAGCTGGTGATCGATCATCACGAGGCGCTTCGCGTAATGCGACAGCGGCAGCTCCCACGTCATGCCGATCCCGCCATGAAGCTGGATGCTCTCCTCCGCGACGAGCGTGCCGATCCGGCCGATGCTGTACTTGGCCGCGGCGAGCGCGCGTTCGCGCACGACCCGCGGCGCATCGAGCTGCGCGGCCGCGTTGATCACCGCCGAGCGCGCCTGCTCGACCTCGAGCAGCAGGTCGGCCATCCGGTGCTGCAGCGCCTGGAAGCTGCCGATCGGCATGCCGAACTGCTTGCGCGTGCGCAGGTAGTCGAGCGTGTGCTCCTTCGCGACGTCCATCGCGCCGAGCGCCTCCGCCGACAGCGCGAGCAGGCCGAAGCCGAGCACGCGTTCGAGCAGCGCGGCGCCTGCGTTGCTGCGCTCGTCGCCACCGGCGTGCGGATCGGCCAGCGCGGCGTCGGCCGGCAGCGCGACGCGGTCGAAGCGCACTTCCGCCGCACGGCCGCCGTCGATCTTCCGGTAATCGCGCAGCGACACGCCCGTCGCATTCGCGGGCACGACGAACAGGCCGATGCCCGCTTCATCGTCGTCGTTGCCGGCCATGCGCGCGCTGACGACGAAGAACGCTGCCTGCGCGGCCTGGTCGACGACACCCTTCGCGCCTGTCAGCACCCAGCCGTCGCCATGTCGTTCCGCGCGCGTGCGCACCGTCGTCAGTTCATAGTGCGAGCCCGGCTCGTCGTGCGCGAATGCGGCGCTCGCACGGCCGTCGATCAGCGCGGCGAGCCTGTCGCGATGCGCGTCGCCGCCGGCAAGCGCGAGCGCACGGCCCGCGAGCAGCGCGCCGAGGAACGGCTCGACGACGAGCCCGCGCCCGAGACACTCGAACACGACCGCGATGTCGAAGCCGGCGCCGCCGAAGCCGCCGTCGGCCTCCGGAAACAGCGCGCCGATCGCGCCGAGTTCGGCGAAGCGTTCCCACATCGTCCGGTCGAAGCCTTCCGCCGATTGCGCGATGCGGTCGCGCACCGGGAACGCGTATTGCTCGCCGATGAAACGGTTCAAGGTATCCGCCAGCATCCGGCGGTCTTCGGTATGTCTGAAGTCCATTGCCGCTCCTTACAGCCCGAGCATCATCTTCGCGATGATGTTCTTCTGGATCTCGTTCGAGCCGCCGAAAATCGACAGCTTGCGGTTGTTGAAGTACTGAAGCGCGGCACTCGCGGCCTCTTCCGGCCCGACCGGCTCGCCGTCGTCATCGGCATCGAGCGCCTCTTCGACGAACGGCTGCGCGTACGGCCCCATCGCGCGCCGCATCAGCGACGTGATTTCCTGGCGGATCTGCGTGCCGCGGATCTTCAGCATCGAGCTTTCCGCGCCCGGCACGCCGCCGCCCGCGACCGCGGCCAGCACCCGCAGGTTGGTGGTCTTCATGTTGTCGAGCTCGATCTCGACGCGCGCGACGCGCGCCGCGAAGTACGGATCGTCGGCGAGCGGCCGGCCGTTCTTCCTCACCTTCGCGGCAACGTCACGGAGCCGGTCGAGCGCGGCCGTCGAGAAACCGACGCCCGCGATGTTCGTGCGCTCGTAGGTCAGCAGGTATTTCGCATAGGTCCAGCCGCGGTTCTCCTCGCCGACGAGGTTCTCGGCCGGCACGCGCACGTCGGTGAAGAACACCTCGTTCACCTCGTGTTCGCCGTCGAGCGTGACGATCGGGCGGACCTCGACGCCCGGCGAATTCATGTCGACCAGCAGGAAGCTGATGCCCTCCTGCTTGCGCACGTCGGTCGCGGTGCGCACGAGGCAGAAGATCATGTTCGCGTAGTGGCCGAGCGTGGTCCACGTCTTCTGGCCGTTGACGACGTAGTGGTCGCCCTGCGCGTCGATGCCCCGCACCGCGTTCGTCTTCACCGACGCGAGGTCGGAACCCGCGCCCGGTTCCGAGTAGCCCTGGCACCACCAGTCGGTGCCGTCGAGGATGCGCGGCAGCCAGTGGCGCTTCTGCGCTTCGTTGCCGTACTTGATCAGCACCGGGCCGAGCATGTTCACGCCGAACGGCACGATGCGCGGCGCCCCCGCGAGTGCACACTCGTTGTCGAACAGGAACTTCTGCGCGACGCTCCAGCCGGGGCCGCCGTATTCGCTCGGCCAGTGGCTCGCGAGCCAGCCGCGCGCGTTGAGGATCGCGTGCCATTCGCGCATGTCGTCGCGCGTCAGGTGCAGGCCGCCCTTCACCTTGCGCGACATGCGCTCGGGCAGCTGTTCTTGCAGGAAGCGCTGCACTTCGATGCGGAATGCTTCCTCTTCGGGAGTGAAATTGAGATCCATTGGGTATCCGTAACGAATTCGGGACGACGTTCAGTCGAGATGGTTCAGGCTCGCGAAGTCCGCACCGCGCTCGACGAGTTCGACGATGAGCGGCGACGGCTTCCAGAACAGCGGATCTTCCTTCGCGAACGCGCGGATGTCGGCCAGCACGTTCGCGAGGCCGACCGTGTCCGCGTAGTGCATCGGGCCGCCGCGATAGCGCGGGAAGCCGTAGCCGTGCAGGAACACCGCGTCGACGTCGAGCGGGCGCAGCGCGATCTTCTCGTGCACGACGTTCGCGCCTTCGTTGATCATCGCGGCGAGATAACGGCGCAGGATTTCGTCGTCGGTGAACGTGCGCGGCGCAATGCCCTTCTTCGCGCGCTCGTCGGCGACGATCGCGTCGACTTCCGGATCCGGCGTGCCGGTACGTGCGCCGTCCGGATACAGGTAGTAGCCGCGCCCCGTCTTCTGGCCGAACCAGCCGCGCTCGCACAGCCGATCGGAAATCCCGACATAGCGGGCGCGCGGATCGCGCGTCGCCGCGCGGCGCTTGCGGGTCGCCCAGCCGATGTCGCCGCCCGCGAGGTCGACGACCTGGAACGGCCCCATCGGGAAGCCGAACGCGCGCACCGCGCTGTCGATCTGGTACGGCGACGCGCCGTCCTCCATCAGGTAGTCGGCCGCGGTGCGATAGACGGCGAGGATGCGGTTGCCGATGAAGCCGTCGCACACGCCCGCGCGCACCGGCGTCTTCTTCAGCTTCTTCGCGAGCTCGAACGCGGTCGCGACGACGTCGGGGCTCACGCGCGCCGGCACGACGATCTCGAGCAGCTTCATGATGTTGGCCGGCGAGAAGAAATGCAGGCCGATCACGTCGGACGACCGGTCGATGCTCTCGGCGATCCGGTCGATGTCCAGATACGACGTATTGGTCGCGAGCACCGCGTCCGGCTTGCACGCACGCGCGAGATCGGCGAACACCGCCTGCTTGACGGCCAGGTCCTCGAACACGGCCTCGATCACGACGTCGGCCTGCGCGAGCGCGTCGTACGACGTGCTGCCCTTGAAGCGCGCCAACCGCGCCGCGTGCGCGGCGGGCGTCATCCGGCCTTTCACGACGAGGCCGTCGTACACCTTCTCGACGTGCGCGCGGCCGCGTGCGAGCGACGCGTCGTCGCGCTCGATCATCGTCACCGGCAGCCCCGCGTCGAGGGCGGCTACCGCAATGCCCGCGCCCATCGTGCCGCCGCCGACCACGCCGATCCGCTCGACCGGCCGCGCGTGCGCGCCGCGCGCCTCGGGCACCTTCGCCGCTTCGCGCTCCGCGAAGAATGCGTGCACGAGACCCGCGCGCTGCGGGCTGTCGATGCATTGCAGGAACAGGCTGCGCTCGAGCTTCATCCCCGTGTCGAACGACTGCGTGAGCGCGGCCTCGACCGCATCGACGATCTTCGCCGGTGAGAACAGCCCGCGCGACTTCTTCACGATGTCGGCGCGCGCCGCGTCGATCGCGGCCTGCGCGGCCGCGCGGTCCGCGAGCCCCTGCGCGTCGCGGGTACGCCGCGCGCCCGCGCCGAGCGACAGCAGTTCCTGCACGTAGGCGAGCCCTTCGGCCAGCGTGTCGTCGCTGTGCGCGAGACGGTCGACGAGGCCGAGCGCGAGCGCCTCGTCCGCGCTCGCGTGGCGGCCGGACAGCATCAGGTCGAGCGCGGCCTTCGCGCCGATCAGCCGCGGCGCGCGCTGCGTGCCGCCCGCGCCGGGCAACAGGCCGAGCGTCACTTCGGGCAGCCCGAGCTTCGCGCCGGGCACCGCGAGCCGGTAATGCGCGGCGAGCGCGACCTCGAGACCGCCGCCGAGCGTCGCGCCGTGCAGCGCGGCCACGACCGGCTTCGCGCTCGATTCGATCCGCTCGCACACGTCCGGCAGCGAAGGCGGCACCGGCGGCTTGCCGAACTCGCGGATGTCGGCGCCCGCGATGAAGTTGCGCCCCGCGCCGACGAGCAGCACCGCGTGGATCGCGGGGTCGCGCTGCGCGGCGTCGACCGCGTCGGCGAGGCCGAGCCGCACGTCGGCGGACAGCGCGTTGACGGGCGGATGGTCGATCGTGACGACGAGCACCTTGTCGCGCCGTTCGCGCGTGACCGTGCCGGTTTCGGAAGAGGTGGGTGAGTTCATCGTGTCTCCGGTGCCACGCAAAGCTGTCGACCGGACCTGGCGCTTCGGCGCTCGGTTCGGTCCCATGCAAGGCGGGAAAAGTCTCCGGCCAGGTGCCGGGTATGACTCGATTCTCGATTGATCGAGATTCATTGACAATTCCGACGGCTTTTTACAAGCTGTCAAAACTCATTTGACACTGGATATTGTCAGACCGTTGAAGCGGCCTGGCGGGAGACACCGGCAATGGACCTGAACGCGCTGACGCTGCTGGTCGAGATCCTCGACGCGGGCAATCTCAGCAAGGCCGCGCAGCGGCTGAAAATGAGCCGCGCGAACGTCAGCTACCGGCTGAACCAGCTCGAGCGCTCGATCGGTCAGCAGCTCGTGCGGCGCACGACGCGCCGCATCGAGCCGACCGAGATCGGCCTGAAGCTGTACGAGCATGGCCGGCGCATCCGCAACGAGCTGCTCGCCGCGCAGGAATCGGTGACGACGCTCGGCCAGGACCTGCAGGGCCGCGTGCGGTTGTCGGTGCCGAGCGGCTACGGGCAGCTCGTGATGTCCGAGTGGCTGATCGCATTCAAGCGCCTCTATCCGGGCATCGTGCTCGACGTCGTGTTCGAGAACCGCGTCGAGGACCTGCTGCGCGACGAGGTCGACATCGCAATCCGCGTGATGTCCGAGCCGCCGCAGAACCTCGTCGCGCGCGACATGGGCGCGGTGCGCTACGTCGCGTGCGCGTCCCCCGCGTTCGCCGCCGCGCACGGGATGCCGGCCGGGCTCGACGCGCTGCGCGACGCGCCCGTGATCACGGCGACCGTGATCAACCGGCAGTTGCGGATCGCCGCGTATCTCGGCGACGAGCGCCATGAGGTGCTGCTCGAGCCGACGGTGATCTCCGAGAACTTCCTGTTCCTGCGGCAGGCGATCCTCGCGGGGCTCGGCGTCGGCATCGTGCCGGACTACGTCGTGCACGACGACGTGCGGCGCGGCGCAGTCGTCACGTCGCTCGACGCGTACCGGCTGTCCATCTTCGGCACGCACATGTACATGCTCTACATGCCGAACCGGCACCACACGCGCGCGACCGCGACGTTCATAGAGTTCATCCTCGAACAGGCCGGGAAGACCGGCCGGGGCGGGCCGGACGCGCTGCGTCAGGGTTTCCGGTCGGATGACAATCGGCTTGCGGCGCGGCGACAATAGCGCGCCGGAGCGACTGGCGGGAAACGGCCGCCGGACGCGGGATGCCCGGCGTCCACGGCCGGCTGGTTGAGGTTGGACGTGCGTTGGACGTGCGTCGCCGGTTACCCGTCGCTCCATTTCATATTCACTGCTGCCGAGGGTTCAATGTCCGACCGGATTCGTCCGCGCCCGCGTTCGTGGGCGTTGTTCGCCGCCGCTGCACTCGTCGCGTTCAATGCCGCCTGCACGTCCCCCGCCCCGCTCGCGGGCGCGGCGGCCGCCGCGCCGGCCGCCGCTTCCGGCACGCTCGCGCCGGCCGTGCATGCGCCCGAACTGTCGTCGGGCTGGACCGACAAGCCGGGCTGGACCGCGCAGCGCTACATGATCGCCGCCGCGAACCCGCTCGCGGCGCAGGCCGGCTACGAGATGCTGAAGGCGGGCGGCACCGCGATCGACGCGGCGATCGCGACGCAGATGGTGCTCGCGCTCGTCGAGCCGCAATCGTCGGGCCTCGGCGGCGGCGCGTTCATGCTGTACTTCGACGGCAAGGCGACGCAGGCGTACGACGGCCGCGAGACCGCACCGGCCGCCGCGACCGAGCGCCTGTTCTACGGCCCGACCGGCCAGCCGATGAGCTTCTACGAAGGTGTCGTCGGCGGACGCTCGGTCGGCACGCCGGGCGTGCTGCGGATGCTCGACATGGCCCACCGCGCGCACGGCAAGCTGCCGTGGCGGCGGCTGTTCCAGCCGGCGATCCGGCTGGCCGAGCACGGCTTCACGATCAGCCCGCGGCTCGCGATGCTGATCGCGAACGACCCGTACCTGATGAAGGATCCCGTCGCGCGCGCGTACTTCTACAACAAGGACGGCACGCCGAAGCCGGCCGGCACGATCCTGAAGAACCCGCCGCTCGCGGTCGTGCTGCGCCAGGTCGCGGACCACGGCGCGAACGCGTTCTACTCGGGCGCGATCGCGCGCGACATCGTCGCGAAGGTGCGCAAGCACCCGACCAACCCGGGCCTGCTGTCGCTGCAGGATCTTGCGCACTACAAGGCGAAGGTGCGCGAGCCGCTGTGCACCGACTACCGGCGCTCGGTCGTCTGCGGGATGCCGCCGCCGTCGTCGGGCGGCCTCGCGATCGCGCAGATGCTCGGCATCCTCGACGCGATGCCCGACTGGCAGCAAATCGGTGCGCAGAAGCCTGTGCGCAACGACGTCGGCTTCGAGCCGACGCCGTTCGCCGCGCACGTGTTCAGCGAGGCGGGCCGCCTCGCGTACGCGGACCGCGCGCGCTATGTCGCCGATCCGGACTACGTGCCGCTGCCGGGCGGCAACTGGGCGAGCCTCACCGACAAAACCTATCTCGCGCAGCGCGCGCACCTGATCGGCAACGGCAGCATGGGCACCGCGCAGGCCGGCATGCCGCAGGGGGCGACGGCCGTGATGGCCGACGACCGCAGCCCCGAGCTGCCGTCGACATCCGACATCGCGATCGTCGACCGCTACGGCCAGGCGCTGTCGATGACGACGAGCGTCGAGGATGCGTTCGGCTCGCGGATGATGGTGCGCGGCTTCCTGCTGAACAACCAGCTCACCGACTTCTCGTTCGTATCGAGCGAGAACGGCCGGCCGGTCGCGAACCGCGTGCAGCCCGGCAAGCGGCCGCGCTCGGCGATGGCGCCGGAGCTCGTGTTCGACAAGAAGACGAAGCAGGTCACGATGATCGTCGGCTCCGCGGGCGGGCCGGCAATCATCAACCACGTTGCGAAGACGCTGATCGGCGTGCTCGACTGGGGGATGACGATGCAGCAGGCGATCGCGCTGCCGAATTTCGGCTCGATGAACGGGCCGACGCAGCTCGAGCGCGGCCGCGTGTCGGATACGCTCGTCGATGCGTTGAAGAGCCGCGGACACGACGTGCAGGTCGTCGAGATGAACTCCGGACTGCAGGGGATCCAGCGGCTGAACGTCGAGGGCCGCACGGTCTGGTTCGGCGGCGCGGATCCGCGGCGCGAAGGGATTGCGATGGGGGATTGAGCGGGCGGCCGCTCCGGCTCACCCCCGCCCCTTCCACGGCACGACCCGCCGCTCGACCCAGCGCATCCCGAGATCGAACAGCCACGCAATCGCGCCGATGATCAGGATCCCCATCACGACGATGTCCGTGCGGAGGAAGCTCGACGCGTTGAGCACCATCTGCCCGAGCCCGGCCGTCGCGGCGACCATCTCGGCCGCGACGAGCGTCGTCCAGCCGAAGCCGATCGCGATCCGCAGGCCCGTCAGGATCTCCGGCAGCGCGGCCGGCAGCACGACGTGCCGTACGATCTGCGCGAAGCTGCCGCCGAGCGAATACGCGGCGTTGATCTGCTCGACCGTCGCCGCGCGCACGCCGGCGCGCGCGGCCATCGCGATCGGCGCGAAGCATGCGAGGAAAATCACGACGAGCTTCGCCGTCTCGTCGATGCCGAACCAGATCACGACGAGCGGCAGGTACGCGAGCGGCGGCAGCGGCCGGTAGAACTCCAGCAGCGGATCGAGCACGCCGCGCGCGACGCGGCTCACGCCCATCAGGATGCCGGCCGGCACGCCGATCGCGGTCGCGAGCAGGAATGCGCCGAACACGCGCGCAGCGCTCCACAGCAGATGCTCGGACAGCGGCAGGCCACCCTGGATGCGGCCGTGCCACGCGTCGACGAACGCCGCCCAGACGGCTTCCGGCGCGGGCAGGAACAGCGGCGGCAGCCACTGCCGATGCGTCGCGACCCACCACAGCACGACCAGCGCCGCGACCGTCGCCGCGCTCAGCCCCGCCGTCTTCCCCTGCCCCGGCAACCGGTAGCGGCGCGATGGGAGCGAAGGGTGCGATGCGCGCGCGGAGTGCGCTGCCCCCTGACGCCGCGTCGTGCGATCGCCCTGCTCGAAACCCGCGGCCGCGCGATCGGCCGCCCACGAATCCTGCGTGCTCATGCTGTCCTGCCTGTGCAAAATGCTGATCCGACCGCGCCCGACGGACGCGCCCTGCCGCGCCAGCTCGCGCGTCACGCGGCTTCCCCGACGGCTTCGTCGCGATGCAGATACGCGATCAGCCGTTCGCGCCACGCGATGAAATCGGGTGACGACTTCACCACGCGCGCATCGCGCGATTCGACGTAGCGGCGCGCGAACGGCAAGTCGAAAGTCTCCGCGATCCGGCCGGGGCCCGGCGTCATCACGACGAGACGCGTCGCGAGGAACAGCGCCTCCTCGACGTCATGCGTGATGAAGAACACCGTCTTGCCCGTGCGCGCCCATACGTCGAGCACGAGCGCCTGCATCGTGCCGCGCGTCATCGCGTCGAGCGCGCCCATCGGCTCGTCCATCAGCAGCACGTGCGGATCGCTCGCGAGCGCGCGTGCGATGCCGACGCGTTGCTGCATCCCGCCCGACAGCTCGTACGTGCGCGCATGCGCATGGCGCTCGAGCCCGACGAGCGCGAGCATCTCGCGCGCGCGTTGCGTGCGCTCGGCCTTGGGCACACGCGCGAAACGCAGCCCGAGCGCGACGTTGTCGAGCACGTCGAGCCACGGCAGCAGCGCGTACTTCTGGAACACGACGCCGCGATCCGCGCCGGGGCCCGTCACGGGCACGCCGTCGACCCGCACGTCGCCGGTCGTCGGCGCGACGAAGCCGGCCATGCAGTTCAGCAAGGTCGTCTTGCCGCAGCCGGACGCGCCGAGCGCGACGACGAATTCACCCGATTCGAGCGTCAGGTCGACCTGCGCGAGCGCCTGCGTCGTCGGACGCCGGCGCTCGCCCGGATAGGCGACCGATACCTGACGGACTTCCAGCGTGCTCATGTCGTCCTCCGCCATGCGTCGCCGCGCTCAGCGCGCGGCCTTCTGCACGAACTGCGGATCGACGCCGACCGAGTAGTCGGCGAGCACCGTCTGGATCGTGCCCTGCGTCTTCAGGAACGCGGCCGTCGCAGCGAGCGACTTCGCGGCGCCCGATTGCGCGCCGCCGCCGAGCCACGTCGGCGATGCCTGCTCGGCCGGCGTCGGGAACGCGTAGAGCGCGAGGCTCGCCGGCACGTCCTGCGCGTTCGCGCCGGACACCTTCGCGATGGCCGCGACCTGCGCCGTACCGACCGTCCATGCGGCGGCGTGCGCGCGGTAATCGGCGTCGGCGGCGGCGAGCACCTTCACGAAGCGCGTGACGAACTCGGGGTTGTCGCGCGCGAACTTGCGGCTCACGACGAAGCCGTCGAACGTCGCCTTGCCGCTTTGCTTCGCGACCTGCCCCGACGTCGTCAGCACCGTGCCCGACTGCTTGACCTTCGCGAGCACGGGATCCCAGATGTAGGTCGCGTCGATGTCGCCGCGCGTCCATGCAGCCGCGACTTCGGGCGGACGCAGGTTGACGATCTTCACGTCGTTCGGATTGACGCCCGCGGCCTGCAGCGCGACGAGCGTATGGAAGTGCGACGTCGACACGAACGGCACGCCGATCTTCTTGCCCTTCAGCCCCGCGACGCTCGTCACGCCCGAACCGTTGCGCGCGACGAGGGCCTCGGCGTCGTTGATGTTGTCGAGCACCCAGAACAGCGAGATGTCGAGCCCCTGCGACAGGCCGGCCGCGATCGGGCTCGAGCCCGCCTCGCCGAGCTGCACCGAGCCCGACGCGAGCGCGCGGATCACGTCCGCGCCGCTGTCGAGCTTGCGGAACGTGACCTTGTAGCCGGTCGCCTTCTCGACTTCACCGCTCGCCTGCGCGTAGCGCCACGGCACGACCATGTCCTGGTACGCGATCACGACTTCGCGCGATTCGGCGTGCGCCGCGCCGAGCGCGGCAAAGGCGGTCAGCGCGACGACCGCGCGGCGGATGAAGCTGAAACGGGACATGCGGCTCTCCTTCGGAATGCGGGCCTTGCTGCGGGAGAGCCGACTATAGGAGGTTTGCGCGCGGCGGGAGCGAACTTATCCTGCGAAGCTATCGACGCCGTTTCAGCTTTGCTTTCCACGCCGGATTGGATCGCGCGTCCGGTCGGGTGGCAATTGTCGTGCGCAAGCCGCCTCTGGCGGAACGGCATGTGTCGACGATGAATCAATCCGCCCGCCCCCCCTGGACACACACCAGGCGCGGGTCCGGGCGCCCCTTCTGCCAGGACGTAGCCTGGTCGAGCGACATCACGAATCAAATTCGCAACATTCCGCCGGCCGCGTCGCCGCCGGACGCACCACCGGCGGGCCGAGAGCGGCATTTTTGCTGGCCCGGCCCGATATATGCAGCGCCCCGGAAGCTCGTGTCTCGCGCTCGTCCGCTCGCGGACGAACGTTGCGATACCCCGGAATGCGGATGTCCTGAGCCATGCCTGACCGTCGCGGCGCTCGTCGGATGGTCGATTGGCACCCGGGCAAGCCAATCCGCCGGCAGAAGAGCGAAACCGGAGGCGTGTCTCGTGATAAGTCCTCATCTGGCCAGTCTGCGCGCCAGGATCAAACATGCGTTGGGTCGGCTGGTTCCAGCAGCGTTTGCCATCACGCTTCTGACTTCATCCCTTCGCGCAGATTCGCAGGCGAGCCAGCCCTCATTCAGCCGGGTCTCCGCAACCGCGTATGGCACGGTTCTCGATTCGTGCGGCGTGACTCAGACAGCCGTCACCATCTCGACCTTTGGTACGACAGACTTCAAGAATGCATCCAATGCCGCAGCTTCGGTCGTCGTCTATCGCTTTGATCGTTGCAAACGCTCGCCCGTCTTCGCTTACGGCGCTTCACGGCGATGTGATCTTTCAGTCGGGGCGGCCGACGGCAGCCGATGGCCGGAATCCGTGACGGTCTCGGGACAGTTGCCGCTGAGCGTATTTACTTCGAGCGGCAATCGCCGGGACGCCGCGACGTTCGAGTTGACCTTGCATCTGGTCAACGCGCCGCCGGAACACGGCGACGACAATCAGACCGGCACTGCGGGCAACGGCCTGTACGACTACAGTGTCGACACAACCGGTGCAATGACGCTGCCTGCGTTGGGGCTGCGGTCATTTCCGTTGCCGAATGGCCAAATGAAGTTTGAAAGATGAAAAAAAGCCCGCACACTGCGGGCTTTTCCAGGCTCGTCCGACGACGAAGCGAGACGTTCAGACCACGCCGGCCCCATGCGCCTGCAAATCGGCGTGATAGCTCGAGCGCACCATCGCGCCGACGGCCGCGTGCGTGAAGCCCATCTTGTACGCCTCTTCCTCGTACATCTTGAAGGTATCCGGATGCACGTACGCGCGCACCGGCAGGTGGTGCTCGGACGGCTGCAGGTACTGGCCGATCGTCAGCATGTCGACGTCGTGCGCGCGCAGGTCGCGCATCACCTGCAGGATTTCCTCCTCGGTCTCGCCGAGGCCGACCATCAGGCCCGACTTCGTCGCGACGTTCGGATGCAGCGCCTTGAAGTCCTTCAGCAGCTTCAGCGAGTGCGCGTAGTCCGAACCCGGGCGCGCTTCCTTGTACAGGCGCGGCACCGTTTCGAGGTTGTGGTTCATCACGTCGGGCGGCGCGGCATTCAGGATCGAGATCGCGCGGTCGAGGCGGCCGCGGAAGTCCGGCGTCAGGATCTCGATGCGGGTCTCGGGCGACTGCTCGCGCGTTTCGCGGATGCACTCGACGAAGTGGGCGGCGCCGCCGTCGCGCAGGTCGTCGCGGTCGACGCTCGTGATCACCACGTACTTGAGCTTCAGCGCGGCGATCGTGCGCGCGAGGTTCTTCGGCTCGTCCGCGTCGAGCGGATCGGGGCGGCCGTGGCCGACGTCGCAGAACGGGCAGCGGCGCGTGCACTTGTCGCCCATGATCATGAACGTCGCGGTGCCCTTGCCGAAGCATTCGCCGATGTTCGGGCAGCTCGCTTCCTCGCACACGGTGTGCAGGTTGTGCTCGCGCAGGATCGTCTTGATCTCGTTGAAGCGCGAGCTGCCGGTGGCCGCCTTCACGCGGATCCACTCGGGCTTCTTCAGCCGCTCGATCGGAACGACCTTGATCGGGATGCGCGCCGTCTTCGCCTGCGCCTTCTGCTTGGCGGTCGGATCGTAGGCAGGGGTCGCGGCCGGGTCGGCCGGTGCGGGGGAAGCGGTAACGTCAGTCATTCGAATGTTCCAGTGCCTGCGGCTTGTCGGCGGCCGCGGATTCGCCATCGAGGTTGGCAATCAGACGGCCCACCAGCGTGT
Organism: Burkholderia sp. MR1-5-21; assembly: GCF_053427715.1. NCBI lineage: Bacteria > Pseudomonadati > Pseudomonadota > Betaproteobacteria > Burkholderiales > Burkholderiaceae > Burkholderia > Burkholderia sp. MR1-5-21. Next base: position 111,715 of record NZ_JBSAXD010000009.1, on the reverse strand, counting down.
GGGCGACGTCGTTCCAGTCGGCGGCAACCTCGAGGCTCGCCATGTCGACGGTTTCCAGTCCGGCATAGCCGCACGGGTTGATCGCGAGAAACGGACGCAGATCCATTTTCACGTTCAGGCTCAGCCCGTGATAGCTGCAGCCGTTGCGGATCTTCAGGCCGAGGGCCGCGATCTTCGCGCCTTCGTGCACGCCGGATGCCACGTAGATCCCCGGCGCGCCCGCCTTGCGGACCGAAGCGAGATTATACGCCGCGAGGGTTTCGATCACGGCCTCCTCGATCTTCGTCACGAGCGTGCGCACCATCAGCTTGCGCCGGCGCAAGTCGAGCAGCAGGTACGCGACGATCTGGCCGGGGCCGTGGTAGGTGATCTGCCCGCCGCGGTCGACCCTGACGAGCGGCACGCCGCTGTCGGCCACCAGCAGGTGGGCCGGGTCGCCCGCCTGGCCGAGCGTGTAGACGGGCGGATGCTCGACGACCCAGATCTCGTCGCCGGTGTCGGCCGTGCGCGTGTCGGTGAACGCGCGCATCGCGTCGAAGCTCGCCTCGTACGGCTCGACGCCGCGCCAGCGCACCGTGACCGGCTGGGCCGGCTGGACCGAAAGGGCGGCGGGCGAATCGGGAACGGCGGCAGGCGTGGACACAATGGAAACCGGCGAGACGGACATGGGCGGTAGTTTACCGAAAACCCATGGGTCTCGCCGGGCACGGAAAGGGACGGATCGCTGATCGGCCCGTTGCGAGGCGCTCAGACGGTGCGCCAGCCATCGTGGAACAGCGCCGCGACGCGCTCGCGCAGGCGCGAGAGGCTGGTCAGCGCGACTTCCTTCGGCGGCCGCGCGACCGAGAACGCGACGCACGCGCTCTGCCCGCCCTCCGCGCTCAGCCACAGCCGCTCGCCGCGGCGCAGCTTCAGCGTCTCGCCGTCCACGAGGAAGTAGTCGTCGACGTCGTTGCTGCGCGTCGCCCAGACCGGCCCGCACTGAACCGTCAGCCGCGTGCTGCGCTGCACCTTCATCGGGACGGTTTCGCCAGGGGGGATTTCGAAGGTGACGCTTGAAGAAATTTCTTGCATGATCGGCTCCGCCAAAAAATGCTTCGATGGCTACAATCGTAGTCATCGCCGGGCGTCCGACCAAACGACCAATTTTCACGTCGATGTGAGGAAAATTAGCAAATGGACCTGCGCCAGCTCCCCCCGCTGAATGCGATTCGGGCGTTCGAGGCCGCCGCCCGCCACGAGAATTTCTCGCGCGCCGCCGACGAACTGTTCGTCACGCACGGCGCGGTCAGCCACCAGGTGCGCGGGCTCGAGGAGGAGCTCGGCGTGCAGCTGTTCGCGCGCAAAGGCAAGCGGCTCTGCCTGACCGACGCCGGCAACCGCTATGCGCAGCAGGTCCGCACCGCGCTGATGATGCTCGCCGACGCGACGCGCGATGTGCGCGCGAGCGACCGCGACCGGCGGCTCGTGATCTCGATGCTGTCGTCGTTCGCGGCGCGCTTCGTGACGCCGCGCATCGGCTCGTTCATCGAACGGCATCCGGAAATCGACGTCGAGCTGCAGTCGACGAACGCCCTCACCGATTTCGCGCGCGACGACGTCGACATCGCGATCCGCTTCGGTTTCGGCACCTATCCGGGGCTCTACGTGGAGCCGCTGCTCAACGAGGTGTTCTTCCCGGCCTGCGCGCCGACGCTGAACGGCGGCGTGCTGCCGAAGACGCCCGCGGACCTCGTCCGCTACAACCTGCTGCGCTCGGACGACGAGCTGTGGCGGCCGTGGTTCGACGCGGCGGGCCTCGACACGCTGACCGAGCCGAAGCGCGGGATCCTGTACCAGGATTCTTCGAACCTGCTGCAGGCCGCGATCGACGGCCAGGGCATCGCACTCGTACGGCGCTCGCTCGCAGTGCACGACCTGCTGCAGGGGCGCCTCGTGCGCCTGTTCGATATCGACGGACTGAGCCCGTGGAATTATTTCTTCGTGTGCCCGCCGCCGCTGTTGAGCACGCCGCGCGTGCAAGCATTCAGGACGTGGATCCTGCAGGAAGTCGCCGAATTCAAGCTGCTGTGCGACGAGCTGGACGCGCGTCGCGCGGCGGAGAAGTCCGCCGCGTGAGCGCAAAAGGAACGGAGATCAGGGCCTGTTCACGCCAATCACGGGCTTGCTCTGGCCCTAGGGGTCAGAGCACGACCTTGACCATCGGATGGCCGGTCAGCGCGCGGTAGATGTTGTCGAGCTGTTCCTGGCTCGTCGCGCGCACGGTGATCGTGAGGCCCGTGTAGTTGCCGCCGCTCGATGCGCGCTCCTCGATCTTCTCGAGGTCGATTTCGTTGTCATGGACGCTCACGACCTTGAAGATCGTGTCCTTGAACTCCGGGTGTGCCTTGCCCATGATCTTGATCGGGAAATCGCACGGGAACTCCAGCAGCGATTCCTTCCGGGTATCGATCGCGCCGGTCAGCTCGACGGTTTTGGACGGTTCGCTCATCACTTTCTCCGGGTTAGGTCAAACTGTTCAAACTCGCGCGCTTTCGCGCGTTGGTACGCGTCGTACAACGCCGCGAATACCGGGCCGGGCTTGCCGCCCTGCACCGGCAGATCGTCGAGCGACGTGACGGGCAGCACCTCCTTCGTCGCCGACGTGATCATGATTTCGTCGGCCGCGCGCAGCTCCGCTTCGCTGATTTCGCGCGCGACGAACGGAATCCCGCATTCGTCGGCCAGTTCCTCGAGCAGCGCGTAGCGGATCCCCTCGAGGATCCTGTTGCTGCGCGGCGGCGCGAGCAGCTCGCCGTTCTTCACGATCCACACGTTCGACGACGAGCCTTCGGTCAGGCAGCCGTCGCGCAGCTGCAGCGTCTCGAACGCGTCGTGCTCGACCGCGTGTTGCGCCATCAGCACGTTGCCGAGCAGCGAGATCGACTTGATGTCGCAATGCAGCCAGCGACGGTCCTCGGCAGTCACGCAGCGCACGCCGCTCGCGCGCTCGTCCGCGGACGGCACGCGCAGCGGGCTCACCATCATGAACACCGTCGGCACCGCGTCGGCCGGGAACGCGTGGCCGCGTTTCGCGACGCCCCGCGTCACCTGAATATAGACAATCGCGTCGCCGGCGCCGAGCCCTTCGGCGTTCGCGTCGACGATCTGCTCGATCAGCGCGCGCCAGCCCGCGTCGTCATGCGGATTGGCGATGCCGATCTTCTTCAGGCTGCGCTCGAGCCGCTCGAGATGCTGCGCGATCCGGAACGGCACGTGCGCGCCGTCGTGCGCGTAGACGGGCACGACTTCATACACGCCGTCGCCGAAAATGAAGCCGCGGTCGAGGACCGGCACACGCGCTTGCGCGAGCGGCACCATTTCCGTTTGCGACGAGACGCTCAGGTAGACGATCGGTTCGAATTCGGCTTGGCTCATAGCGATACAAGATGGGGATGAAGTCGTCGAAACAAAGGCCTCGGCCCGCTTACTTCTTCTTGCTGAACATCAGCAGGATCGAGTCCCAGATACGGCCGAAGATACCCGCTTCCGGCACCGCCTGCAGCGCGACGACCGGGAACTGCGACAGCGTCTTGCCGTCCGCGACGATCTTCACGCTGCCGACCTGCTGGCCCTGTGCGAGCGGCGCGATCAGCGGCGCGTTCACTTCGACTTCCGGCTTGACCTTGTCGCCGAGGCCGCGCGGCACGGTGACCCACTGGTCGCCCTGCACGCCGACCTGCACGGTGTTCTCCTTGCCCTTGTAGAGGCGCGGCGTCGAGATCGCCTGGCCGCCCTTGAACAGGCGCACCGCATCGAACGCGCTGTAGCCGTAGTTCAGCATCTTCATGCTGTCCTGCACGCGGTCGCTTTCCTTCGTCTCGCCCATCATCACCGACACGAGACGGCGCGGCGCATCCGCCGTGCCCGGCATCGCACGCTTCGCCGACGAGATCAGGCAGAAGCCCGCCGCCTGCGTGTGGCCCGTCTTCAGGCCGTCGACGCTCGGGTCGAGCCACAGCAGACGGTTGCGGTTCGGCTGCTTGATGTTGTTGTACTTGAATTCCTTCTCCGAGAAGATGCTGTAGTACTGCGGATAATCGCGGATCAGGTGCGCGGACAGCGTCGCGAGGTCGCCGGCCGTCGTGTAGTGGTTCGGGTCGGGCATGCCGTTGACGTCGGCGAAGTGCGTGCCCTTCATGCCGAGACGCTGCGCCTCGTCGTTCATCAAGTTGACGAACTGCCCTTCGCTGCCGCCGACCAGCTCGGCCAGCGCGATCGCCGCGTCGTTGCCCGACTGGATGATCATGCCGTAGACGAGGTCGTGCACCGACACCGGCTTCTCCGCCTCGATGAACATCCGCGACTCGTCGCGGCCGACGCGGCGCACCGCGGCGCTCGGCGTGACGATCTGCTCCATCGAGATCTTCTTCTTGTCGAGCGCCTCGAACACGAGGTAGGCCGTCATCAGCTTCGTCAGCGACGCCGGCTCGACACGCTCGTCCGCATTGCCCGACGCGAGCACGGTGTTGCTCGTCGCGTCGACGAGCACCCACGAGCGCGCATTGACGCCCGGCGGCGGCACCGCACCCGGCATGTAGGTCGCGGGGGCGCCGGTCGCTTCGGGCGCGGCGGCCGGCGCGGCATGCGCGGCCTTGGCCTTCGCGGCAGGCTTCGCCTCGGCGGCGACGATCGTCGACGCGAGCGCGACGGGCAGCATCACGCCGAGCGCAACGTTGCGCGCGGCGGTGCTGAAGGTGATGGAAGAAGCGAGGGTCTTGAGGCCTTGGGAGGACAAACGCATGATCGATTCAGGCTGGTGGCAGAAAGTACGGGCGCGGACCGCGCACGGTTGAATGGCAAGGCGGCGGGCGTTCCGGCCATGCGCCTGAGCGTCAGGCGATGCGAAACGCGCCGGTTGGACTCGTGCGGACGCGTTCGGTTCGCGGCCCGCGCGGCGCGTGCGCGCGAACGGCCAACCGAGCGCCGCATGGGCCCGGCCGGGCCGCGGGCGACGCGAAATCCGGCCATTATACGTGGCCGCAGCGGGCGTTTTCGTGAACGTGCCGCCGCGCGTGCGCATGCCGGTGTCGCGAGCATAACGCGACGCGGATGCGCAGGATGCCTATCGAAGGAAGACGAAAGATGCACGCAGGCGCCGTGCAAGCGCGCCGCGAAAAAAGGGGCGAAACGCCCTGCAGACGGACCGGCGCTGCGCCGCCCCGCAACGGAGCGGCGCTAGCGCCTGTTCACGCCGACTAGCGCCACGCGTCGATCACGACGCGCTTCAGCACATGCAGCTTGCGATGGAAGAAATGCTCGGCGCCGGGGATCACGACCACCGGCAGCTCCTGCGGCCGCGCCCAGTCGTAGACGGACGCGATCGGCACGGTGTCGTCGGTCTCGCCGTGGATCACGAGCGTGTTCTCCGGCACGTCGGCGACCTCCCAGCGGCTCGCGGCCGTGCCGACGAACACCATCCGCTCGATCGCCGCGCCCGCGTCGCGCAGCCGCTTCGCGACATGCGACAGCACGAAGGTGCCGAACGAGAAGCCGGCCAGCACGAGCGGCAGGTCCGCATAGCCGGGCTGCGCGCGCATGTGCGCGAGCACCGCGAGCAGGTCGTCGGCCTCGCCCGTGCCGTTGTCGTGCACGCCTTCGGTCGCGCCGACGCCGCGGAAGTTCGACCGGTAGACGACGTAGTTGAGCTGGACGAGCGTGCGCGCGAGCGTCTGCGCGACCTTGTTGTCCATCGTGCCGCCGAACAGCGGATGCGGATGCGCGACGAGCGCGATGCCGCGCGGCGCGGCGCTGCCTTCGCGCACCGGGTCCGGCACGTCGACGGCGATCTCGATCTGCCCGACCGGGCCGGCGATCAGGGATTTCTGCGTATGGATGTTCATTCGGGCCGGCTCGCTCAGATCTTCAGGCGTTCGACGACCTTGCCGTCGCGCAGGTGCGATTCGACGATCTCGTCGATGTCGGCCTGGTCGACGTACGTGTACCAGGTGCCTTCCGGATAGACGACCATCACGGGCCCTTCCTCGCAGCGGTCGAGGCAGCCCGCCTTGTTGATGCGAACCTTGCCGGGCCCCGCGAGGCCGAGCTCCTTCACGCGTTTTTTCGCGTATTCCTGCATGGTCTGCGCGTCGCATTGCGCGCAGCTCGGACGTTCGGCGCCGGGCTCGCGCTGGTTCAGGCAGAAGAAGACGTGGTGCTGGTAGTAGGATTCCATGATGGGTGACGGCAAGCGGCCAGGCGGCAATGCCGGACCGGCGGTGGCAGGTGAATGGTGCGGACGATTATAGCGAGCGGCGCGCGCTGTTGCCCGCCAGGCTGCCCGCCCCGCTGCCCGGCTCCCTGCCCGTCAGCGGCGCGATGCGGCCGGCAGCCACGCGCGCTCGATGCGCAGACCGAGCCAGATCAGCGCCGCATAGGGCCAGATCCACGCGAGCCAGCGCGCGAGGCTGTTGAAGTGCACGTAGCGGCCCTGCCGCCAGCCCGCGAGCGTGAAGTCGAAGAACGGATTGACGGGCAGCAGGTTCACGAGTGCGACACCCGCGACGAGCGCGGCGGCGGCGAGTGCCGCGCGCCACGTTTCGGGCGCGCGCAGCGCGACGAGCGCCGCCGCAAAGCCGAGCGCGATGCCGAGCCGCGCGCCGGGCGTCGCCCACACGATGACGAGCCCGGTGGCCGACTGCATGTAGGTCGCGCCGGCCTTCAGCACGAGCGTCGCGCCGACGAGCGCGATCAGGAGCCGCACGCGCGGCGCGCGCGGCCGGATCGCGAGCGACGCGATCGCGAGCGCCGCGAACAGCATCAGCGCGCCGAGCACGGCCTCCCATCCGGAATCGGACAGCCAGCCGTCGACGCGCTCGGGCCACGCGGAAACCTGCCACGCCGCCGGCAGCCACGCGAGCAGCGCATCCTGCATCGACGCGTCCGCGCGCTCCCACAGCTCGGCCGGCCAGTCGCCGATGCCGAACAGGAACGGCGAAGGAAAGAGGATCGCGAACGGCCACAGCGCGGCGAGCAGCAGCGGCGTCGCGCCGTCCGGCTCGAACCATGCGAAGCGCAGCCGCCGGAGCGCACCGCGATCGAGCAGCGCACCCGTTGCCGGCGCGACGAGCGCCGCACCGAGCAACGCGCCGAGCGCGTTGGCCGCGAGATCGAGATTCGACGCGACGCGCGTCGGCAAGTAGGTTTGCAGCGCCTCCATCGACCCCGACAGCAGCGTGCCGAGCACGCCGGCGATCAGCGTCGCGCCGACGCCGCGCCAGCGCGGATGGAGCGCCAGCACCGCAAGGCCGCCGAACGGCAGGTAGCCGAGCACGTTCGTGACGACATCGAACGCGGTCACGTAGCGCTGCATCGGCGCGAACAGATAGTCGAACGGGCCGATGCCGAGCGCGGTCCAGCCTTCGAACGGATACAGCGACGCGTAGACGACGAGCGCCGCATACGCGGCGAATGCCTGCCGCGCAAGCGCCGACGCGCGAGGCGAGCCGGGCACGCTCATCGCGGACGCGGCACGCGCATTACGGCGTGCCCGCGTACGCCTGCATGCCGACCCATGCGGCGATCTGCGCGACGAGGTCGTCGCTCGCCATCGCGAGCGCACGTGCGCCGCCGGCCGCGTCGGGCGTGCTCGACGGCGCACGCGCAATGAACGTGCGCTGGCCGAGCACCTTGCCGTCCTGCGTGAGCGTCGCACGCGCGGTGACGGCGCCGTGGCTTTGCGACTCGCCGTCGAACACCTGCTCGAATTCGCTCAGGTCGATCTTGAGCGTCGGCGCACGCACGCCGTCTGAGCCTTCGAGCACCGCGCCGCGCGACGACAGCGCGCCGCGCAGACGCAGCGTCAGCAACTGCGCGGGCGGCGCGGTCCAGCGGCTGTCGCGGTACACGGCGGTGCGCTGCGCATCCGCGTACGCGAGCCGGTAGACGAACTTGTCCGAATCGAGCGCGTCCGGCGCGGCGACGTCGAGCACCTTCAGCGCGGGGGCCGTGCCGGCGGTCGCGACCGGCGCGGCCGGGCCGAGGTCGTAGCGGATGTTCGACAGCGCGGCGCGCTCGCTCGCGCAGCCGGCCGCAAGCGTGAGCGCCAGCACCGCAAACGCGGCTGCGGCCGGGCGCAGCGCGCGGGCAAGGATTCGGGACATGACGTGTTCCTGCATGAAAAATCTCGATTCGAAGGTCAGTGGCCGGCCGCGGCGTTCGGCCAGACGAAGCCGGTTTCGCCCGGCCCCGGCGATGCGCCCGGGGAACCGAACAGCAGACTGCGCGGGTTGCGGCCGAGTTCACCGGCGACGTCCTTCAACTGCCGCGACGCGTCGCCGACGCTGCCGGCGAGCGCGTTGAAGCGCGGCAGCGTGTCGTACTGCACGCGCGCGTTCAGGTCGTTCAGCGCGACGCCGATCTGCTGGGCCGCGGTGCCGGCCTTGTCCAGGTTCGCGACGAGCGGGCCGTTCGGCTGCAGCAGCGTGTTCGCCGACGCCATCGTGCGGTTCACCTCGTGCATCGTCTGCGGCAGCGCCGCGACCGCCGGCCCGAGCTGCTTCGACAGCGTCGTCACGCCGTCCGCCGCGTGCTGCAGGCTTGCCGCCGTCGCGAGCAGCTGGTCGCGCACTTCCGGCGACATCAGCTCGTTCGCGTTCTTCGCGGCGAGTTCGAGCTGCCGCAGCAGCACGTCGCCGCGCTGCTGGATCTGGTCGAACAGGCTCGGGTGCATCGGGATCTGCGCGATCGCTTTCGGCGACGACGGCAGCGGTGACAGGTCGCGCCCCGTGTCGTCGAGCTGCACAAACGCGATGCCCGTCACGCCCTGGAAGCCGAGGCTGCCGAACGTCGACTGCGTGATCGGCGCATCCTTGTCGACCATGATCCGGATCCGGATCTGGCCCGGATGCGCGCGGTCGAAGCCGATCGCCTGCACCTTGCCGACGTCGAGGCCGCGAAAGCGCACCGCCGCGTCCGGGAACAGGCCCGTGACGTTGGTGCGCGCGATCAGGTCGTACGGAATGCGCACGGTGCGGTCGACGTTGAACCAGAACACCGTGCCCGCGATCACGAGCGTCAGCGCGATCGTGAACAGGCCGGCCCAGAATGCATGCGATTTGTTTTCCATTCGCGGGTTCCTTCAGGCTACAGCTCGGGGTTCGACGGCGCGGGTTCGAGGGCTGCCGGCGGCAGCTTCGCGCGCCGCTCGGGCGGCAGCGCCTGCAGTGCGCGCCGTCCGCGCAGCCCCAGAAAATATTCGTGGATGAACGGATGGTCGACGTTCGCGGCCTCCTCGACCGGCGCGGCGACGAGCACCTTGCGGTCGGCGAGCACCGCGACGCGCGTCGACAGCGCGACCATCGTGTCGAGATCGTGCGTCACCATCACGACAGTCAGCCCGAGCGTGCGGTGCAGCGTCGCGATCAGGTCGACGAACTCCTCGGACGCCTGCGGATCGAGCCCCGCCGTCGGCTCGTCGAGGAACAGCAGCTCCGGCTCGAGCGCGATCGCGCGCGCGATGCCGACCCGCTTCACCATCCCGCCCGACAGCGCGGCCGGCATCTTCGACGCATGCTTGCACGGCAGCCCGACCATCTCGAGCTTCAGCATCACGATGTCGTTCAGCAGGTCGGGCGGCACGCGGCCGAGCTCGCGCAGCGGCTGCGCGACGTTGTCGAACACCGTCATCGACGAGAACAGCGCGCCCTGCTGGAACAGCATCCCCGACCGGGTGCGCATGGTGCGCGCGGTCGCGGCGTCGATCTTCGACGTGTCCTCGCCGAACACCTTGATCGTGCCGGACGTCGGCCGCTCGAGGCCGAGGATCTGCCGCACGAGCGTCGTCTTGCCCGAGCCCGAGCCGCCGACGATCGACACGATCTCGCCGCGCCGCACGTCGAAATCGAGCTTCTGGTGGACGATGTTGCGCCCGTAGCGCTTCGTCAGGTTGCGCACCTCGATCACGAGCTCGTCGGCCGCGCGCGCGCCCGGCGACGGCGCGCCGCTCGTCGCCGCATCGGTTGCCGCTGCATGGGCTGCCCGTTGATACGTCGTATTCATCCCAGCCCCACGTTCTGGAACAGCATCGCGAACACCGCGTCCGCGAGGATCACGACCGTGATCGACGTGACGACCGACGTCGTCGTGCCTTCGCCGAGGCTCTGCGAGTTCGCCTTGATGCGGAAGCCGAAATGGCACGCGACGAGCGCGATCAGCATGCCGAACACCACGCCCTTGCCGAGCCCGATGTACAGGTTCGCGATCGGCACGACGCCCGGCAGCGAGCGCACGAAGAAGCTGAAATCGATGCCGAGCGCGAGCTTCGCGGCGAGCGCGCCGCCCGTGAGCGCGATGATGTTGGTCCACATCACGAGGAGCGGCATCGCGACGCCGAGCGCGAGCACGCGCGGCAGGATCAGCCGCAGCCCGTGCGGGATGCCCATCACGCGCATCGCGTCGAGCTCCTCGGTCACGCGCATCACGCCGATCTGCGCGGTGATCGCCGAGCCCGACCGGCCGGCGACGAGGATCGCCGACAGCACGGGCCCGAGCTCGCGGATCACCGACAGGCCGAGGATGTTCACGATGTAGCGGTTCGCGCCGAACATCTGCAGCTGCTGCGCGGACAGGTAGCTGAGCACGATGCCGATCAGGAACGCGACGAGCGCGGTAATCGGCAGCGCCTGCGCGCCCGCGCTGTAGATGTTCGCCGAGGTTTCCTTCCACGGCATCGTCTGCGGCCGGCGCAGCACGGACAGCGCGTCGAGGATCACGCGGCCGAACATCGCGACGCCGCCCTGCAGGTGCTCGGCGAACGTGAAGATCGCGCGGCCGAGGCGCGTGACGGGATCGATGCGCGCGACGCGCTCCGGGGCCTCGCGCTGGCTGTCGAGCCGCTCGATGCGCTCGAAGATCGTGCGCTGCGTGTCGGTGAGCGCGACGCCGGCCGGCAGCTGGCGGCCCCACACGCGCCACAGCGCCTGGCCGCCGACGTGATCGAGCCGTTCGATGCCGGACAGGTCCCATTCGCGCACGCGCTCGGTCGCGAGACCCGCGACGCGGCGCGCGACGGCGCCGCGGTTGCGCGCCAGCGCGAGCGCAGTCCATTGTCCGTACAGGCGCACGGTCGGACCCTGGCCGCCGGCATCGACCGACAGGCCGGGAGGAGTGTCGAAATCCAAGGCGGCTTGTTTGCAAATGAATGACAACGGCCATTGTAGCGAACCGTCCGCCGCCGCGACGTGAGGATTTCCGCCGGGGTCGGAGCGGCGGGCGCTCGCGCTGCCGGCAAGCCATTCAGCGGTACCGGCCCGCCGCCCACCTTCCGGAAAGCCGTCTAAATCCTTTCATTATTACGTCACGTTTCCTTTCGATACTCTCACGCGCCGCACCGCAGGCCGTCGGCGCATGCGCCGTCTTCAGTGCGAATCAACACGAGTTACGACGAATCACGACAACAGAACACCGAACAGGACAACCGATGCGTCTCCCCCCGTTTCCCCGCCATCGCGCGCCGGCCGCCGCCGCGCTCGCGAGCCTCGCGTTCCTCGCCGCCTGCAACGGCGACGACGTGACCGCCCCGCCGTCCTCGCAGGCGCAGGCGCAAGCCCCCGCCGGCACGAAGGCGACCCTCGCCGTGCTCGAGACGACCGACCTGCACACGAACGTGCTGTCGTATGACTATTTCAAGCTCGCGGCCGACAACTCGCTCGGCTTCGAACGCGTGGCGACGCTGATCGCGCAGGCGCGCACGCAGTATCCGAACACGCTGCTGCTCGACAACGGCGACACGATCCAGGGCACCGCGCTGTCCGACTACCAGGCGCTCGTGAACCCGATCGGCTGCGACAAGACGCTCGCGATCTACAAGGTGATGAACGCGGCGAAGTTCGACGGCGGCGGGATCGGCAACCACGAATTCAACTACGGGCTGCCGTACCTGTCGCAGGTGACCGGCAACACGTTCGAGGTCAACGGGATGCCTGCGCCCGCGCAGCAGAAGAAATGCGCGGGCCCCGCATTCCCGCAGGTGCTCGCGAACGTGATCAGCGCGAAGACCAACGCGCCCCTCTTCACGCCGTACACGATCCTCACGCGCACGCTCACCGCGACGACGCCGGACGGCCGCACCGTCAGCGCGCCGGTGAAGATCGGCATCATCGGCTTCACGCCGCCCGCGATCATGAGCTGGGACAAGCGCTGGCTCGACGGCAAGGTGTACACCACCGGCCTGAAGGAAGCGGCCCAGAAGTACATCCCCGAGATGCGCGCGAAAGGCGCGGATCTCGTCGTCGCGATCTCGCACGGCGGGCTCGACAACTCGCCGTACTCGCCGACGATGGAAAACGGCAGCTGGTGGCTGTCGACCGTACCCGGCATCGACGCGATGCTGATCGGCCACTCGCACCAGGTGTTCCCGGATGCGGCGAGCACCGTGCCGCAGTTCAACCTGCCGGGTGTCGACAAGGTCAAGGGCACCGTCAACGGCGTGCCGACCGTGATGGCGAACTACTGGGGCAAGCACCTCGGCGTAATCAAGCTCGGGCTCGCGTTCGACGGCAAGCAGTGGAGCGTCGACAAGTCGCTGACGACCGTCGAGGCGCGGCCGATCCAGAACGCCGACAAGACCTACGTCGCCGCCGATCCGTCGGTGTCCGCCGCGATCGCGGCCGAGCACCAGGCGACGATCGACTACGTGAAGACGCCGATCGGCTCGACCGACTACCGGATGAACTCGTATTTCGCCGACGTCGGCGATCCGGGCGCGATCCAGATCGTCAACGAGGCGCAGGCCGACTACGTGAAGACCTACGTGCAGGCCAACCTGCCGCAGTATGCATCGCTGCCGGTGCTGTCGGTCAGCGCGCCGTTCAAGAGCGGCTTCGGCGGCGGCAACGATTTCACCGACGTCGCGCCGGGCGCGCTCGCGATCAACAACGCGGCCGACCTGTACCTGTACCCGAACACCGTGTACGCGGTGAAGGTGAGCGGCGCGGACGTGAAGAACTGGCTCGAGACCGCCGCGAAGCGCTTCAACACGATCGACCCGACGAAGGCGACCGTGCAGAAGCTCGTCGGCAGCTTCCCCGGCTACAACTTCGACATGTTCACGTCCGCGGACCTGTCCTACGAGATCGACGTCACGCAGCCGGCCGGCAACCGCATCCGCAACCTGACGTACAAGGGTGCGCCGCTCGATCCGAACGCGCAGTTCATCGTCGCGACCAACAACTATCGCGCGAGCGGCGGCGGCAATTTCCCGGGGCTCGACGGCAGCAAGACGATCTTCGCGTCGCCGGACGCGAACCGTGACGTGCTGATCGCGTACATCAAGAAGCGCGGCGCGCTCACCCGCGCGGTGGACGGCGCGCAGCGCAGCTGGCGCTTCACGAAGCTCGCGAGCTCGGTCGCGCACGTGCAGTTCGCGTCCGCGCCGAACCGCCTCGCGGACGCGGCGGCGGCCGGCCTGACCGGCATCACGCAGGTCGCGGCCGACGACGGCACGGGCAAGAACCTCGCGACCTACGAAATCGACCTGACGCAATGAGGCGCGCGATGCAACCGATCCCCACGATGCGGCCCGCCGAGTCCGGCATCGCGCCTGCCGTGCGTCGCCTGCTGCGCGTGAAACTGCCGCCTGCCGTGCTGCTCGCGGCGTCGGCGGCGATCGTCGCGACGGCGGTCGCGGTGGCCGGCTGGCGGAGCGCCGGGCCCGCGCCGAGCGCCGCGCAGCTCGACGAATGGCAGGCGATGGTCACGCAGGTCGCCGATCCGCACGCGCTCGCGCAGTTGCGCGACCTCGCGCGCGCCGGGTCCGCCGATGCGCAGGCGGCGCTCGGCGTCGCGCTCGTCGACGCGCGCGAGCCGGGGCTGCGGGACGAAGGGCGCGGCTGGCTCGAAACCGCCGCGCAGGCAAGCGGCGCGCAGGATGCGCCGGCCGTGCGGCGCGCGCAGCTCGCGCTCGGCAAGGCGTTGCTGTTCGGCAGCGACGATCTGCCGAAGGACTATGCGCGCGCCCGCGCGCTGCTCGGCGCCGCCGCCGAACACGGCGATCCGGCCGCAGCGTATTACGTCGGCCTGATCTACCGCAGCGGCTACGGCACCGCCGCCGATCCCGCGCAGGCGGCGCGCTGGTTCGCGCTCGCGTCGCGCGCGGACATCCCGGCGGCCGACTTCATGCTCGCAAACGCGTATCGCAACGGCAGCGGCGTGCCGCGCGACGACGCGCGCGCACTCGCGCTGTACCGGCGCGCGGCCGAGCACGAACTGCCGGAAGCGGTGCAGACGCTCGCGATGGCGTATCGGAATGGCGAACTCGGGCTCACGCCGAATGCGGACGAATTCCACGCGCAGTGGATCGAGACCGCGCACGCGCTGAAGCATCCGGTCGTCGCGCCCTGACGCTCCACCGACGTTCGGCCGGACGACGCGTCGTCCGGCCGCGCGCCGCCGTGACTTCGTCGTCAGGCGGCGACGCGACCACCCGTCAGGCGGCAAGGTCCAGCGAGCGTCGCTCCAGACGCAGGTAGATGTCGGACGCAATCAGCCCATACACGATGTGATCGAGCGCGCTCACCCAGCCTCGCGCATCGGCGAACCACGGGAAGAATTGCGTCATTGCGTAGAAATTGAAGAAGTACAGCAGCAGCCCGAATGCGGCTCCCGCCAGCGTCGCCATCCCGACGCTCGAATCGAGGCTGAACGGCGCGATGATCACCGCCAGGATCAGCGCGAACACGATCGTCAACGCGATGTGCACGCCCAGTGCCGCGAGCAGGATCCCGACTTCGAACGTGGCCGACGGCGCAAGCGCGTCCTCTCCGAAGTAGATCGCCGCGATCATGCGCAGCGGCGCCCACGCGCCTTGTCCGAGGATGACCGCCTCGACGAGTTCGAGGACGAGGATGACCGCACCGGCGACGAGTCCGCCGATCACGGCTGCGCGCCAGTCCGGAATACGGTGCACGTAGTGATGCGAATGCATGTGAAGTTGCATGGCGAGCTCCTTGAAAACGGTCTGGCGCCGCCGCTTCCGCCGACAACATCCGGTCGACGCGTGCGGATCGGGATGCGATTCGCGATCGGCCGGACACCTCGACACACGCTGCCGCGTCAATGCCGGTGCGTATGCGACACGCCGGAGCGAACCGCCGACCATGCCGACTCGATCGACTCCGACAGCCGGCGACAGGCGCGCGTCATCGGCGGCCGGACGGCTTCGGAAATCTGGGTCGTCTTGCGGTGGAAGCGCTCGAACAGGCTGGACAGGTTCGAACATGAATGAAGCTTGCTCATCGCCTTTTCCCTCGATGCAGCAACGACGAGAACGGACTGGCGCACTCCGGTTCGCCTGCGTCGCTGCGGGCGAACCCGTCGAAACACGCCGCCAGAGCGGATATATCGAACGTAGTCCCGCCGGTCGGGAATATCAAGAAGCCGGCAGGCGCCGTCGGATCGCGGTGCTGTGTTCCGCAGACGAAAGCGGCAACGAGGTTGCGGTTAAGCGGGATGCGGGCTGCAAGCGCTTGCGTGGCTGTGTAAGCAGAGTCGTAAAAACCAAATGGCCGCGCCAGATACGCGGCCATCACCGTCAATATTACTGACGTTGCATGGTTGTTCCGCAAGGACTCGCGCAGCCGCCTGGTGAGCTGGCGGGAATAAACTCGATCTCGATCTGGTTACGCTGGCTCGGCAGAATGTGCGAATCGTTTCGCCAGATCTTTGTATCGATGTTGATTCGGTCCCGCGAAATCCCAAGACTCAAGAGATAATCCTCAACAGCTTCCGCTCGGCGACGCGCAACAGTCTTCGCATCATCCTCATTGTCGTCTGCGAGTCCGCAAATTACGACTGGACCATCTTTCGCCACGCTATCACGGACGGCGATCAGAAGGCCGGCAAGCTGGACTCGGTCGATGTTTGAAATAGATGTAACGCCGTGCTGAACCTTTCCACCATACTGCAATGCAAAACTACACGCGGAAGCCATTCCATAGAAACACGCCACTGAAAAACCGATCAACACACGTAACGTACCAAGCATTATCGTCTGCACTTCCGTTTATCGTGGTGAAGGTGATTCACATCAATCTGAAAACGAGCATGACAAACCAATGCGCCGCGACAAGCACGCCCGCCACCACTGCCCATTGTGTCCAGCGGCGCCGCTTCCCGGCAAGGAACACTGCCACAACACCAAATACAATCGACGGCCCTAAAATGGCGGCAAGGAATACCAACCCATCCCAAAAGCCAATCGCGCATGCCCCAATCTCCCTGCAACCGTTCGGAACACAAAGTTGCGGGAAACGTCGACAGATTTCAGCATCAGCAGCGGACCACCACAGACTGGCAAGACCAAACGCTGCGAAAATCGTGGCGTGCCCTCCCTGCCTCATCGAACATTTCAACCCAATACAAGGCAACCCAAAGACGGCATGAATTCTCATGCTTTCCATTTTTTTCCTGCCCGGTTTCGCTCCCAGACAAACCCACGCCAGCCACCGATTACCGAGGCCACAATTACGGACATAAACCAACCAACCAAAAAGAGGTTGGCAACTTGCGGGTTCGTATCGAAGAGACTTCCTTTCCCGTGAAGAATAAAAACACCGAATAGATATAAGCCACCCCAACAAGCAAGCGTGACTATGATCGAGCCGGAAATTGCACCAATGGCAGATCCTAGATATTTCATTTTATCTGGAAGAACATGATTTTTTTCGATTTCCGAAAGTCGGACCACAACCCTGGAATCACGATATTCCAACGGGTTCGGAGTCCGGTACCGAATCCCGTAAGCTTTTCGCCGTTCCATAAATCAATGTGCCCGCCGCTGGCATTCCCCTCCGTTTCCCCGTCGCGGGTCCAGTAGCCATCAAACATGATGATGCCGGTTCGCCCCTTGACCCTATCCCTCCAATCTTCTCCGGTGACGTTTTCCGCCCTCCCCAGACCCGCAAAGGGCTGCAGCTTCAGCCATTCCCCAAGTTCGTTGGCTCGTGTCGCTGTTGCCTTTCCGTTCAGCAAGATTCGCCCGATGCTCGACTGACCACCAAGCGGCTTGACCAGTTTCGACGAAAAAGACTTCATTTCAATGCCAACACGGTGAAAGGCGACGCTCATGCGAATAGCGCATTGATTCGTATAAGCCGGATTGTCATAGGGATTGCCCGACGGGTAGGCGTCCCATAGTTCCTTGAATGTTACCGCCCGCAATTGCACAACCTTGATGGAATCGGGCGTCGTGTTCGTTCTTACTGTTGTCGGGCTGTTTGGCATCACGTCCAGTCCTTGTGTACAAGAGCGTCTTCGCCCCAATAGATCGTGTAACTGTCGGCGATCCCGGAATGGATACGCGGCAACTGGCCATTACTGTTGACATGCCCTGCGAAGGTCCGTCCGTCGCTCAGTTCGATCAGATATGGATAGTTCTGCGGTAACGATGTGCGTATGCCGGCACGCACCTGTTCGTCATAGGTGGCAGAGACATCAGTCTGCGTCGCTGTCGCCGCCTCGGCCTTCGCAGGGCTCGCAGCCGTAACGTTTTTTCCTCCCGTCAGCGTCGCTACCTCGTGCGACGAGAAGGTCATCATCATGTTGCGTTCGGCATAAAAAACAGGCTGCGGATTGCACCCGCAGACGTTGATATCGCCGCTCAACGCCCACGGCTTGCCATTTGGGCCTGTACCGGGCCAGCGCGGCCCCTTTGGCGCGATGAAACCTTCCTGTTTGCAAGCCGTGCAGTAGGTTTTCATGTAAAGCGTGGCGATATTCACCCTGGGCGGCGGGTTCGAACAAGTCACACCTTCGAGCCCTTCGGTAATCACCGCACTGCCGCCGCGGTCGCCTCTGGCAAGGAAATAGCGGATCATGCGGCCTCTCCTCAGCGTGTCGCTGCCGAACGCTTCACAACCGCGAATGTGTCGGCGGAGACGAGGCCGTCACGCTCCGGGCTGTCCGTCATGGTGTCGCCGTTATCGAGCTCGCTACCGACGAAAGCCAGTAGTTCGAAACTGCTGTTGTCCGTCAGCCCGAGCCCGCTGATGATTCGTGCAGTCGAGCCATCCGCATAGTGGACAAGATCGCCTACGACGCCGGCCTTGCCAAGTCGAACGCCGGTATCCCACGTGCCAGTTGCTTCGCGCAGCACGCCGCCCCGTGCAGTCGTCGCTCCACGTACCGCGAGCCGGTAGCGCAGCGGCGCTGGCGGCGGCACATAGCTGGCGTCGAACAATCCGTCGATGGTTTCGCCTGCCGGTACATGAATTCCCCACGAACGCTGAAGCGTTTCGACAATGCGATCGCCGTTGCTCAATCGACTGCCCACGAGCGCAAAGGGCTTGTCGCGGTCAATCGCGTACTCGCCTGCGCCGTCGGTAATGACAGCCTCGCTGCCGTCCTCGTAGGTCACGATATCGCCGACGCGGGCAACGGCAAGTCCGATCACTGTCAACCCGCTGCTGGCCTTGGTCACCCGACCGCCGCGCTCCGTGAGTGCGCCAATGGTGACGAAAAGATGGGTCGGTACTTTCTGCTCGTTACTCATCTTGATCTCCTTTCTCGACTATTGGGTGAGGATTGCTCCGCCCAAATTTGCTCAAGCGAGAAAGGAGAATCAATCTGACAAATTCGAAATCCTTATCAACAAGGCTCGTTTGAGTATGTTTACGCAATAGAGGATGGACTGGCTCAAGCGCTAGCCGGCTCAGCTGGGAGCTTGCGCTCATGTTCGACCCGACCCATCGCCAGCGCCAGCGCGATCGGAACGAGGCGCACCTATCGCAGTTCCGTGACACCCTGCGACGCCGCTGCCCTCCCCCAACTTCCCAGCACGATCCCCGCACCCTGTCGCTACAATAGGCCCCATGAACGCCCCCACCTCCTCCGACACGCCCGACGCCGGCGACGCGCACATTGCGCGCAGCCGCCTCGAGGCGCACCTGGACGCCACGCCGCGCGCGTGGCCGCTCGACATCGTCGCCGCGACCGGCTCGACCAACGCCGACGTCGCCGCCCGCCTGAAGGCGCTGCCGCGCGCTGCGAACGCGCTGCCCGCGCCGCTCGTGCGGGTCGCGTTCGAGCAGACGGCCGGCCGCGGCCGGCAAGGCCGGCCGTGGTTCGCGCAGCCGGGCAACGCGCTGCTGTGCTCGGTCGGCTGCATCGTCCCGCGCCCCGTCGACGCGCTCGGCGGATTGAGCATCGCGATCGGCGTCGCGCTCGCCGAAGGGCTCGCGGCGCTGCCGCTCGATGGCCGCACCGGCGTCGCGCTCAAGTGGCCGAACGACGTGCTGCTGACGGCCGCCGACGCCGGCACGCAGCGCCTCGTCGGCAAGCTCGCGGGGATCCTGATCGAAACCGTATGGACGACGCCCGGCGCGACCGCCGTCGTGATCGGCTTCGGCATCAACGTGCGCGGCGCGGAAGCCGTCGCTGCGCAGGTCGACGCGCAGCGTGCGCGCGAAGCGACATTGGCGGGCGCGCTGCCGCCCGCCGCGCTGTCGTCCGCGTGGGCGTCGGCCAACCTCACCGATACGCTCGCCGCGGCGCTGAACGCACTCACGCCCGCGCTCGCGCAGTTCGCGGCCGACGGCCTCGCGCCGTTCCTGCCGCGCTGGCACGCATTGCACGCGTACGCCGGCCGCGAAGTCGTGCTGATCGAGCAAGGCGTCGAACGCGCGCGCGGCATTGCGACCGGCATCGACGCGGCAGGCCAGCTGCTGCTAGACACGCCCACCGGGATCCAGGCGATCGCGGCAGGCGACGTGTCGCTGCGCGAGGCGCAATGAGCGAAGCGCAGTTGCTGATCGACGCCGGCAACAGCCGGATCAAATGGGCGCTCACCGACGCTCGGCGTGAACTGGTCGAAACGGGCGCGTTCGGCCACGCGCGCGACGGCGGCGCCGATCCGGACTGGTCGCGTGTGCCGCGCCCGCGCGGCGCATGGATCTCGAACGTCGCCGGCGCTGAAGTCGCCGCGCGGATCGACGCACTGCTCGACGCACACTGGCCAGGCCTGCCGCGCACGACGATCCGCTCCTGTCCCGCACAGTGCGGCGTGACGAACGGCTACACGACGCCCGATCAGCTCGGCAGCGACCGCTGGGCGGGCCTGATCGGCGCGCACGCGGCGTTTCCGGGCGAGCACTTGCTGATCGCGACGTTCGGCACCGCGACGACGCTGGAGGCGCTGCGCGCGGACGGCCGCTTCACGGGCGGGCTGATCGCGCCTGGCTGGGCGCTGATGATGCGCTCGCTCGGCACGCACACAGCGCAGTTGCCGACGCTGACGACCGACATCGCGAGCGGCCTGCTCGCGGGCGCGCAGGCGGAACCGTTCCAGGTCGATACGCCGCGCTCGCTGTCGGCCGGCTGCCTGTATGCGCAAGCCGGGCTGATCGAGCGCGCGTGGCGCGACCTGAACGATGCATGGCAGGCGCCGGTACGGCTCGTGCTCGCGGGCGGCGCGGCGGACGACGTCGCACGCGCGCTGACGGTGCCGCATACGCGGCACGATGCGCTGATCCTCTCCGGACTGGCGCTGATTGCCGCCGAAACGGCCGCGAACGGTTGATACGGTCGACGCGGCGGGGCGCGGGCGTCGTTCCGCACGCTGCCGCCCCGAATGCATGAAGAATGGGCCGCCCCTGCGATCGGCCCGACTGGATGACTGGATGACGAAAAGGAGTGTCGACGATGCTGCGCTGGCTGATCGCTGTTCTCTTTCTCGCCAACATGCTCGCGCTCGTGGTGATGCGCGAGGTGTTCGGGCCGCTGCCCGCGGCCGGTCCGCGCGAGCCGGGGATCCTGTCGCGGCAGGTGCATCCCGACGCGCTGCGCGTGACGCCGCTCGCACAAGCCACCGGCGAGGCCGTCGTCGGCGGGCCGATCGCGTCGCCCGCGCTGACCGCGCAGCCGCTCGCCGCGTCCGCGCCGTGACGACGCGTGCGGCCGCGCGACGACGTTACGGCTGCTGCGTGCGCACCTTCTTCAGCAGCGCGGTAGTCGAGCGGTCGTGCTCGAACGGGATCGCGAGCGCGCGACCGCCCCAGCCGCGCACCAGTGCCGATTCCGGCAGCACATCCATGTCGTAATCGCCGCCCTTGACGAGGATGTCCGGATGGACGGCCTCGATCAGCGACACCGGCGTCTGTTCCTCGAACTTCACCACATAGTCGACGCTCTCGAGCGCCGCCAGCAGCGCCATGCGGTCGTCCTCGCGGTTGATCGGCCGGTCGTCACCCTTGCCGAGCATCCGCACCGACGCATCGCTGTTGACGCCGACGATCAGGCACGCGCCGAGCGCCTTCGCGTCGGCGAGATAGGTGACGTGACCGCGGTGCAGGATGTCGAACACGCCGTTCGTGAACACGACGGGCGACGGCAGCGACGCGCGCAGCGCGGCCAGCGCGTCGCGGGTGATCAGCTTACGTTCGAAAGTGGCAGGCATGATGGGCGAAAAGCGGAAATAAGCGGCATGCGCGGCGCGCACGCCCAAGAAAAAGCCCGTCGGCCAAACCGGACGGGCTTCGTTTCATCGCGGCCCGGCAGCGGACGCGGCCGGTGACGCACGGCCGGCAACGAGCCGGCCGCGCGCGAGCCGGCTTCAGGCCGGCTGCGCAGCGGACGGGCCGCTTTCGGACTGCAGACGGCCCGTGACTTCCTTGCGGTACCGGTTCAGTTCCTGCGCGGTCGCGAACGTGCGCTCGAACAGGATCGACAGGTTGTGCAGGATACGCTCGATGACCTTCTTCTCCCACTCGCCGTCGAAGCGGATCTGCTCGTCGAGCCAGCGCTCGAGCCACTCCGGATCGGGCAGGCGCGACTGCACGGTGTCGCGCGGGAACAGCGCCTGGTTCACGTGCAGGTTGGTCGGGTGCAGCGGCTTCTCGGTGCGGCGCGCGGACGCCATCAGCACGCCGATCTTCGCGAACGCCGCGCGTGCGACGTCGCCGCAGTTGTTGAGCGCCTTCTTCATGTAGCGCAGGTACGCGCCGCCGTGGCGCGCTTCATCGCGCGAGATCGTTTCGTAGATGTGCTTGATGACCGGCTCGGTGTGCCACTCGGCCGCGCAGCGGTACCAGTGGTTCAGGCGGATCTCGCCGCAGAAGTGCAGCATCAGCGTCTCGAGCGGCGGCGCCGGATCGAACTCGAAGCGCACCGCGTGCAGCTCCTCCTCGGTCGGCATCATTTCCGGCTTGAAGCGGCGCAGGTATTCCATCAGCACGAGCGAGTGCTTCTGCTCTTCGAAGAACCACACGCTCATGAAGGCGGAAAAGTCGCTGTCGTGCTGGTTGTCGCGCAGGAACATCTCGGTCGCGGGCAGCGCCGACCATTCGGTGATCGCGTTCATCTTGATCGTCCTCGCCTGCTCGTCGGTGAGCAGCGAAGCGTCGAACTTGTCCCACGGAATGTCCTTCTCCATGTCCCAGCGGACGGCTTCGAGCGACTTGTAAAGTTCCGGATAAAGCATGGTGTTCATGATGGTCCCACCCCTGTTCTGCGCAATGCGACTTCTCTCAAACGTGACTGTTGCAGCAAATGCGCATGCCGATGCGCTTTTTGCAACCAAGCCTCTAATTTTACGCGTGAAACCAGCTCCCGGACGCGCGATTCGCATCCGTGAGCCGCGCGGCCGCGTAAGCCGCCGTGGGGCAAGCTGCGTGCCATGCTCCGCTCGAACGGAACGGGCCGCGCGTGCCTGAGTGGGGGCCGGCGCTGGCCGGCTTCGCTGGCGAGCCCGTCCGCTGCCCCATGCGGGGCGCCGCTGCCGGCCGGCTGCTCGATATGGTGTATTCGGCGGCGGCCATGATATCACGCGTGCGTGACGGTTCCGAGACGGCACCCCGGTCACGTTCGGCCAGGCACCGCGCGGCACGGCGCGGCGATCCGCCGCATCCGGCATGTCGCGGAAATGCAACCAGGATGTAATTCGAACGAAATGGATGCGTAATCGTCACGCACCCGATACGCGTCAGACCCGCATTTCTCCTGCCGTCGGCCCGTCGGCCGGCGACGCGCTCGCGCCGTCCGCGCGCGCGATCCAGCCGGCAAGCGTGTCGCGCTGCGCGCAGCCGTCGCGATAGCCGAGTTCGATCAGCTCGCACGCGAACGACGCCTCGAACAGCAGGTAGCTCGCGAACGACGCGCCCGCGGGCTGGCTGCCGCCGACCGCGCCGAGCAGCCCGCGCACGGTGAACGGCAGTTGCTTCACGTGCTTCGCGGCGATCAGCTCGATACGCTCGGACGGCGCGATCGCGAGCACGTCGACATGCCGCCAGCCGCTGTCCACTTCGACCTGGTGCGGCAGGTGCGTGATCATCCGGTTGATGTGCTCGATGCGTTCTATGTCCGAGCCGATCGAGTCGAGGAACACGCTCGCGAGCACCTGCTGGCCGATCTGCGCGAGCGACGGGTAGCCACGCACGAGGCCCCCGCCGTTCGCGGCGGGGATCTCGGGCCGCGGATCGGCCGCGCCGACGACGACGATCGCGTCCGCGCCGAAGTGGATCGCCGGCGACAGCGGCGCGATCTGCCGGATCGAGCCGTCGCCGAAATATTCGATCTGGCCGTCGAGCACGAGCGGCACCGCCGGAAACACGAACGGAATCGCCGACGACGCGAGCAGGTGCGACGCCGACAGGTCGACGAGCCGCGCGGTGCGCTGCGCGCGCCGCCACGCCTGGATCGGCTCGGCCGCCTGGTAGAACGTGAGGTGCCGGCCGCTCGAATAGCTGAGCGCGGTGATCGACAGCGCGTGCAGCAGGCGCGCCTCGAGCATCTGCTCGATCCGGTGAAAGCTCAGCTCGCGCTGCAGCAGGTGCGCGAGCGGCGCGTTGTCGAGCAGGCCGCGCGGCGACCGGCGCGCCGCCCAGCCGAAACTCATCGTCGCAAGCCAGCGCGCGCCCGCCGCGGCAATGCCGAGCCAGTCGGTCCGGTACACGTAGTCGGCGCGCAGATGCTCCCAGAATTCGAGCAGGCGCCGCACGCCATGCGAGAAATCGTCCGCGTGGCTCGCGATCGACGTCGCGTTGATCGCGCCGGCCGACGACCCGCACACGACCGCGAACGGCAGCGTGCGCCGCTGCGGATCGGCGTCGAGCGCGATCTCGGTCAGCGCCTTCAGCACGCCGACCTGATACGCGGCACGCGCGCCGCCTCCCATCAGTACGAGCGCGAGCCGCATCGATCGACCTGCTACATGGACTGCTGCGCCGTCACGTCGAGCGCTTCGGCGGACGGCTCGCAGGCGTCGACGCGGCCGCCGCACGCGCCGCCGCCGAACCGGCCGGCTTCGCACGCTTCGCGGCGGGCTTGCGCGGCGCGGCGGCCGGCGGATCGGCCGCCGCGGGCGGCGCCGCGTCCGGCGCGGCGGTGGGCTGGGCGCCCGGCTGCGTCATCGCGAGGCTCGCGAGCTGGTTGAACTGCGTCTGCAGCAGGTTCCACCATCCGGCCGGATCGAACGCCTGGTTCTGCGCGGCGGCATCGGCGTCGGCGGACGATGCTTCCGGTTCGGCCTGCGGCGCATCGCCGAGCGGCGACGCCGCAGCCTTTGCCGCCGCGACGGCCGCATCCTCTGCGGCCGACATCGAGCTTTGCGCAAACGTGCCGAACGCGCGCAGCGTCGCGAGCGTCGCGCGCTGCACCTCGAGCGCCTGGATCGCAGACTGCAGCATCCCGAGGTTCAGCTTCAGCCACTGCTCGACCGCACGCAGGTCGGTGATCCGCTTGTCGAGTTCCTCGACGTTCGTGAGCGGCGCCATCATGTCGGACATGCTCGACAGCGACGGCGGCAGCCCATGCGCGGCGCCGGGAATCGCCGCCATCGCGCCGAACGGCGACAGGCGAATCATTTCCCACATCCGGTCGACCATGTCGGCGGGTTGGAAGCCGGCAAAGCCGGGGAACGGATTGGAGCCGGTGGTATCGATCGTCATGCGGACATCCTGGTTGACTGGGGGGGGAATGCGACGGCCGGATCGGCCGGCCGCCTGGATCATCATAGCGCGCGTCAGAACGGCGCGCCGCCGGGGAAGTCGGGCGGGCGGCGCTCGCGCAGCGAACGGATGCCCTCCTGCACGTCGGGCCCCGAGAAGCCCATGAATTCGAGCGCGAGCGACGTGTCGAAGCTCGGCCCGGCCGAGCGCAGCCAGTTGTTGAGCGCGTACTTGGTCCATCGGATCGCCGTCTGCGACCCGTGCGCGAGCCGCTCGGCAACCTCGTACGCCTTCGGCAGCAGGTCGTGGTCGTCGACCGCGAGCGATACGAGGCCGATCCGCTCGGCCTCCTCGCCGCTCACCGGCTCGCACAGCAGCAGGTAGTACTTCGCCTTCGCCATCCCGCACAACAGCGGCCACACGATCGCCGCGTGGTCGCCCGCGGCGACGCCGAGCCGCGTATGGCCGTCGATGATGCGCGCGCTCTTCGACGCGATCGAGATGTCGGCGAGCAGCCCGGCGACGAGCCCCGCGCCGACGGCCGGGCCGTGCATCGCGGACACGATCGGCTTGCTGCAGTTGATCACGTTGTAGACGAGGTCGCGCGCCTCGCGCCAGACCCGCGCGCGCACGTCGAAGTCGTTCGCCATCTGCTCGACGAGCGCGAGGTCGCCGCCCGCCGAGAAGCCCTTGCCTTCGCCGCGGATCACCGCGACGCGCGTGTCGGGATCGCGATCGACGTCGCGCCAGATGTCGGCCAGTTCGCGGTGCATGCGCTCGTTCGCGGTGGCGAGGCCGCTCTTGTTCGCGCCTTCGCCGCTCATCACGATTTCGAGGATGCCGTGCGGCTGGCGCCGCACCTTCAGTGCTTCATAGCCGCTGTAGACGGCGAGATCGGACATGCGCAGCTCCTTGCGGAAAACCCATGGGTCGAGTGTAGCCAAGCCCGCGCAGGCAAACATCGGGCGAAACCCGGCGCGCGGACCGCAACCGGATTGCGCCCGCGCCCGGCCGGTTCATATCAAGCGGCGCCGTCAGGCGGTGCGACCGACTGGTCGATCGCGCCGAAGATCGACTTGCCGGCCTCGTCGACCATCTCGATCTTCACGGTGTCGCCGTAGCGCATGAACGGCGTCTGCGGCGCGCCGTGCTCGATCGTCTCGAGGCAGCGCTTCTCGGCGATGCAGCAGTAGCCGCGCTTCGGATCCTTGTTCGACACCGTGCCCGAGCCGACGATCGAGCCCGCGCGCAGGTTGCGCGTCTTCGCCGCGTGCGCGATCAGCTGGCCGAAATGGAACACCATGTCGGTGCCCGCGTCGGGCTGGCCGACCTTCTTGCCGTTCCAGTGGACGACCATCGGCCGGTGCACGCGGCCGTCGCGCCAGTGCTCGCCGAGCTCGTCCGGCGTGACCGCGACCGGCGCGAACGCGGTCGCCGGCTTGCTCTGGAAGAAGCCGAAGCCCTTCGCGAGTTCGGCCGGGATCAGGTTGCGCAGCGATACGTCGTTCACGAGCGTGACGAGCCGCACGGCCTTCAGCGCGTCGTCGGGCGACACGCTCATCGGCACGTCGCCGGTGATCACCGCGACTTCCGCCTCGAAGTCGATGCCCCATTCCTCGGACGGGCAGACCACGTCGTCGCGCGCCCCGAGGAAATCGTCGCTGCCGCCCTGGTACATCAGCGGATCGGTCCAGAATTCCGGCGGCATCTCCGCGCCGCGCGCGCGGCGCACGAGCTCGACGTGGTTCACGTACGCGGAGCCGTCCGCCCACTGGAACGCGCGCGGCAGCGGCGCCATGCAGTTGGCCGGATCGAACGCGAACGCGTGGCGCGCGCGGCCGTGGTTCAGCGCGTCGTACAGGTCGCGCAGCTGCGGCGCGTAGAACGCCCAGTCGTCGAGGACGCGCTGCAGCGTCGGCGCGATCGCGTCGGCGATCGCCGCGGTATGCAGGTCGCGCGACACGACGATCAGCTGGCCGTCGCGCGTGCCGTCCTTCAGCGAAGCAAGTTTCATAAGGGGAATCTGCCGTTGTAGTGACGATGGAAGGAATCTATTTTACGATGGTGAATCCGTGCGGCGCGCAGCCAGCGTGCGCGCCGCGGCCGAATCGAATCCAGCCTCTTCATCGCGCACGCGCGCCGTTGCCCCATGCCCGCCAGCCAGCTCCCAGACGACGATCTCGCCGAACCCGACACCTCCGACGATTCTGCCGGCGATGGCGGCGACAACGGCGAGAAGGTCCGCTCCGGCATCCAGTCGATCGAGGTCGGCTTCCGCCTGCTCGACGTGCTGACGAGCGAGCCGCGCGCGATGATGCTGCGCGACCTCGCGCAGCGCGCGGGCATGAGCCCCGCAAAGGCGCATCGCTATCTCGTCAGCTTCTCGCGGCTCGGCGTCGTGTCGCAGGATCCCGTGTCCGGCCGCTATGAGCTCGGCGGCTTCGCGCTGCAGATGGGCCTCGCGCGCCTCGCGCGGGTCGACGGCGTGAAGCTCGCGCGGATCGCGCTGACCGAGCTGCGCGACCGGCTCGACCAGACGGTCGGCATCGCGGTGTGGGGCAACCAGGGGCCGACGATCGTGCACTGGATGGAATCGAGCCATCCGGCGAAGGCGTCGCTGAAGCTCGGCGACGTGATGCCGCTGCTCGGCTCCGCGACGGGCCTGCTGTTCGCCGCGTACCTGCCGCCCGGCAAGACCGCCGCGATGATCGAGCGCGAACTCGCCGACACGCGCCGCTCGCCGCATCACGGCGGGCCGCGCACGCGCGCCGACGTCGACGCGGTGCTCGCGGACGTGCGCGCGCATCAGGCCGCACGCGTCGAGGGGATGCTGCTGCCGACGATCCACGCGTTCTGCATGCCGGTGTTCGACGCGGTCGGCGAACTCGCGCTCGCGATCCTCGCGCTCGGCCACGAGGGCACGTTCGACATCGCATGGGGCGGGGAGATCGATACCGCGCTGCGCGCCTGCGCGCAGAAACTGTCGTACGAACTCGGCTACAGTCCGGACGCACGCGACGCCTGACGCGCCTGTCGTGCCTGTCGTGCCTGTCGTGCCTGTCGTGCCTGTCGTGCCTGTCGTGCCTGTCGTGCGCCCCGCGCCGCGAACGTACCGCGCATCCGGCGGTCGGAATCCTGACGAGACCCGCGAGCCGCCACGCACATTGCGCGCCGGACGCCCGACGACCGCCCCACATCGCCCCGTACCCTTCGCCGCCAGCCGATGCCTCACGCCGACACCCGCCCCCGCCATGCTCCGCCCCGCCACTGGCTGCGCTTGGGCGTCGCGCTCGTCGTGGTGCTCGTGCTGCACGTGCTCGCCGCGTTCTGGTTCACGCGTCATCGCGAACCGTTCACACCGCCCGCGCCTGCCGAGGTGCCCGTGCAGATCGAGCTGCTGAAACCGCAGCCGATCGAGCGGCAACCGGCGCCGCCGGCGCCGAAGCCGGTGGCGAAACCGGCCGCGCCGACACCCGCACCGACACCCGCGAAGCCAGCCCCGCAACCGCGCCGGGCGCCGCAAGAACCCGTTCTGACATCGACGCAGACCGCCGCGGAAGGCGAGCCGCCGGCCGCATCCGCAGCCGGCGCTGCATCGGGTGCATCCGGTGCACCGGGCGCATCGGCCGCGTCCACCGGCGGCGCGAGCGGCGCCGCGACGGCAGGCCCCGCGTCGAACGGCGTGAAATACGCGGTGCCGCCATCCGGCGACCTGCAGTACGACGCGTTCTTCAACGGCATGCAGAACTCGACGGGCACGATCCACTGGCGCACCGACGGGCAATCGTACGAACTGTCGGTGACGATGCCGGTGCCGTTCATCGGCCCGTTCCGCTACCGGAGCCAGGGCCGCATCGATGCGTTCGGGATCGCGCCCGAGCGTTACGTCGAGCAGCGCGGCAAGCGTCCCGAGGACATCGCGATCTTCAACCGCGAGATCAAGCAGGTCGTGTTCACCCGCACGCCGAACAACGTGCCGCTGCCCGACGGCACGCAGGATCGCTTCAGCCTGCTGATGCAGCTCGCGGGCCTCGTGCGCGGCAACCCGGATGCGTACAAGCCGGGCGTCACGCAGCAGTTCTTCGTCGTCGACAACAACAGCGGCGAGGCCTGGCCGATCACGGTGATCGGCGACGAACAGGTGCAGACCGCCGCGGGCTTCGTCGCAACGCGGCACTTCATGCGCCTGCCGCGCCGCGACGGCGATACGCGACGCATCGACATGTGGCTCGCGCCGTCGCTCGGCTGGCTGCCCGCGCGACTCGTGCAGACCGAACCGAACGGCACGCAGATCGAACTGCTGTGGCACGGGCGGCTCGCCGCCCCCGACGTGCCGGCGGACGCCGCGCCCGACACCGGCCACGCACCGTCCGCGCCGGCCGATGCTTCGGCGCCGGCCGCACCTGCTGTGTCACCCGCACCTGCTGCGTCGCCTGCACCCGATGCGTCGCCCGTGCCCGGCGCACCGCCTGCGCCAGCTCCCGCGCCGACCACGCCCGCCCCATCGCCATCCGCACCGCCTGCGGCATCGACCGCAGCCCCGTGACACCTCGCGTGCCGACGCACGAATCGGCAATTTCGACCGATGCTCACACACCTAAAGATCAGCGGTTATGCGCCGTAAAATTAGGCATGACACTCTTTAACAACTATTTCAGTGCACCGGCCGACAATAGGAAACGTTTCAGAGATATCGGCTTCTAACCGATACACCCCATGCAACGGGAACGGGGTGTGCAGCGCAAGCCCCTTGAAACCGGCGCAGCCTGCCCCACCTATGGGGACAACAAGGCCAGATGCCACTGCGAAGAGGAGTGCCGCCATGCAAATGATCTACAACAGCCCCAACTACTGCGTCGTCGAGTTCCCGCCGCAGGCCGGCCACCACGCGATGAACGCGGGCGGCTACGAAATCGTCGACAAGAACGCGCAGCGCGAAATCTTCATCGATGGCGAACTCGCTACGCGGTTTCGCGAGCACGTCAAACAGCTGATCGAAGACGAACCGTCGCTCGACGAAGTCGACGAATTCCTCGGACAGTTCGACAGCCTGATGACGCAACCGGTCGTCCTGCACTGACGGCACCCGGGCCCGGCGCTTCGCACCGCCGGGCTCACCGCAAGCGGCGCGCGGTTCACCTGCGCCGCCCCGAGCACTCCAATCCCGCCCCCGCCCGGTCCGCCGCGCGGGGGTTTTCATTTGGCGCGGCGGCCCTCGCTCCACCGTCGCGCGGCCCCGCGCCACGCCGGGCGGCGCGGGGCCGCACCGGCTACAATGGCGGTTTTCCCGATTCGCCGGTCATCCGCCATGTCTGCGACCTCATCCGCCGTTCCTTCCGCTCCGTCCGCCGCGCTCGACGCTCCGTACACGCGCGGCGCCCAGCTGCCTGAGCTGCTCAAGCAGCGCATCCTGATCCTCGACGGCGCGATGGGCACGATGATCCAGCGCTACAAGCTCGACGAGGCCGCGTATCGCGGTGTGCGCTTCAAGGATTTCGCACGCGACATCAAGGGCAACAACGAGCTGCTGTCGATCACGCAGCCGCAGATCATCCGCGAGATCCACGACCAGTACTTCGCGGCCGGCGCCGACATCGTCGAGACCAACACGTTCGGCGCGACGACGGTCGCGCAGGCCGACTACGGGATGGAAGACCTCGTCGTCGAGATGAACATCGAATCGGCGAAGCTCGCGCGCGAGGCGGCCGCGAAGTACGCGACGCCGGACAAGCCGCGCTTCGTCGCGGGCGCGATCGGGCCGACGCCGAAGACGGCGAGCATCTCGCCGGACGTCAACGATCCGGGCGCCCGCAACGTCACGTTCGACGAGCTGCGCGACGCGTACTACGAACAGGCGAAAGCACTGCTCGACGGCGGCGTCGACCTGTTCCTCGTCGAGACGATCTTCGACACGCTGAACGCGAAGGCCGCGCTGTTCGCGCTCGACGCGCTGTTCGAGGACACCGGCGAACGGCTGCCGATCATGATCTCGGGCACCGTCACCGACGCGTCGGGCCGGATCCTGTCCGGCCAGACGGTCGAGGCGTTCTGGAACTCGCTGCGCCACGCGAAGCCGCTCACGTTCGGCCTGAACTGCGCGCTCGGCGCGGCGCTGATGCGCCCGTACATCGCCGAGCTCGCGAAACTGTGCGACACCTACGTGTCGTGCTATCCGAACGCGGGCCTGCCGAACCCGATGAGCGACACCGGCTTCGACGAGACGCCGGACGTCACGTCGGGCCTGCTGAAGGAATTCGCGCAGGCCGGACTCGTGAACCTCGCCGGCGGCTGCTGCGGCACGACCCCCGAACACATCGCCGAGATCGCGAAGGCGCTCGCCGAAGTGAAGCCGCGCCGCTGGCCGAGCCAGTACAGCGAAGCCGCCTGACCCGACCGTTCCACGCCCGCCCCACATCACACGAATTCGCACCGCCATGACCGATCACATGATGCGCCTTGCCGGCCTCGAGCCGTTCAACGTCACGTCCGGGACGCTCTTCATCAACGTCGGCGAACGCACCAACGTCACCGGCTCGAAGGCGTTCGCGCGGATGATCCTCAACGGCCAGTTCGACGAAGCGCTCGCCGTCGCGCGCCAGCAGGTCGAGAACGGCGCGCAGGTGATCGACATCAACATGGACGAGGCGATGCTCGATTCGAAGGCGGCGATGGTGCGCTTCCTGAACCTGATCGCGTCGGAGCCGGACATCGCGCGCGTGCCGATCATGATCGACTCGTCGAAGTGGGAAGTGATCGAGGCGGGCCTCAAGTGCGTGCAGGGCAAGGCGATCGTCAACTCGATCTCGCTGAAGGAAGGCGAGGACGCGTTCGTCCATCATGCGAAGCTGATCCGCCGCTACGGCGCGGCGGCCGTCGTGATGGCGTTCGACGAACAGGGCCAGGCCGATACGTTCGCGCGCAAGACCGAGATCTGCAAGCGCTCGTATGACGTGCTCGTGAACACGTGCGGCTTCCCGCCCGAGGACGTCATCTTCGATCCGAACATCTTCGCGGTCGCCACCGGCATCGAGGAGCACAACAACTACGCGGTCGACTTCATCGAGGCAACCCGCTGGATCAAGCAGAACCTGCCGTACGCGAAGGTGAGCGGCGGCGTGTCGAACGTCTCGTTCTCGTTCCGCGGCAACGATCCCGTGCGCGAGGCGATCCACACCGTGTTCCTGTACCACGCGATCCAGGCGGGGATGGACATGGGCATCGTCAACGCGGGCCAGCTCGGCGTGTATGCGGAGCTCGACGCGGAGCTGCGCGAGCGCGTCGAGGACGTGATCCTGAACCGCCGCGCGGATTCCACCGACCGCCTGCTCGAGATCGCCGACAAGTTCAAGGCCGGCGGCGCGAAGAAGGAAGAGAACCTCGAGTGGCGCAACCAGCCGGTCGAGAAGCGGCTCTCGCATGCGCTCGTGCACGGCATCACGACCTTCATCGTCGAGGATACCGAGGAAGTGCGCGCGAAGATCGACGCGGCGGGCGGCCGCCCGATCAACGTGATCGAAGGCCCGCTGATGGACGGCATGAACATCGTCGGCGACCTGTTCGGCCAGGGCAAGATGTTCCTGCCGCAGGTCGTGAAATCGGCGCGCGTGATGAAGCAGGCCGTCGCGCACCTGATCCCGTTCATCGAGGAAGAAAAGCGCCTGCTCGCGGAAGCGGGCGGCGACGTGCGCGCGAAGGGCAAGATCGTCATCGCGACCGTGAAGGGCGACGTGCACGACATCGGCAAGAACATCGTGTCGGTCGTGCTCCAGTGCAACAACTTCGAAGTGGTCAACATGGGCGTGATGGTCCCGTGCAACGAGATCCTCGCGAAGGCGAAGGTCGAGGGCGCGGACATCATCGGGCTGTCCGGCCTCATCACGCCGAGCCTCGAGGAAATGGCGTACGTCGCGTCCGAAATGCAGCGCGACGACTATTTCCGCGTGAAGAAGATTCCGCTCTTGATCGGCGGCGCGACGACGTCGCGCGTGCACACGGCCGTGAAGATCGCGCCGCACTACGAGGGCCCCGTCGTCTACGTGCCGGACGCGTCGCGCTCGGTATCGGTCGCGGCGAGCCTCCTGTCCGACGAAGGCGCGGCGAAGTATCTCGACGAGCTGAAATCCGACTACGACCGGATCCGCGACCAGCACGCGAACCGGAAGGCGCAGCCGATGGTCACGCTCGCCGAAGCGCGCGCGAACAAGACCAGGGTCGACTGGGCAAGCTACCAGCCGGTCAAGCCGAAGTTCATCGGCCGGCGCGTGTTCAAGAACTACGACCTGAACGATCTCGCGAACTACATCGACTGGGGCCCGTTCTTCCAGACCTGGGATCTCGCGGGCCCCTACCCCGCGATCCTGAACGACGAGATCGTCGGCGAATCGGCGCGCCGCGTGTTCTCCGACGCGAAGTCGATGCTCGCGCGCCTGATCCAGGGCCGCTGGCTGACCGCGAGCGGCGTGATCTCGCTGTTGCCCGCGAATACGGTCAACGACGACGACATCGAGATCTATACCGACGACTCGCGCTCCGAGGTGTTGCTCACGTGGCGCAACCTGCGCCAGCAGAGCGTGCGCCCGGTGGTCGACGGCGTGATGCGGCCGAACCGCTCGCTCGCCGACTTCATCGCGCCGAAGGAATCGGGCGTCGCCGACTACATCGGGATGTTCGCGGTGACGGCCGGCCTCGGCGTCGACGTGAAGGAAAAGCAGTTCGAAGCCGACCACGACGACTACAGCGCGATCATGCTGAAGGCGCTCGCGGACCGCTTCGCGGAAGCGTTCGCGGAGGCGATGCATGCGCGCGTGCGCCGCGAGCTGTGGGGCTACGCGAGCGCCGAGACGCTCGACAACGACGCGCTGATCGCCGAAAAGTACGTCGGCATCCGGCCGGCGCCCGGCTATCCGGCATGCCCCGACCACCTCGTGAAGCGCGACATGTTTGAAGCGCTTCATGCGGACGAGATCGGCATGAGCGTCACCGACTCGCTGGCGATGCTGCCGGCAGCGAGCGTGTCGGGCTTCTACCTCGCGCACCCGGACAGCACCTACTTCTCGGTCGGGAAAATCGCGCAGGACCAGCTCGAGGACTATGCGCAGCGGATGGCGCTGTCGCTCGACGACGCGCGGCGCGCGCTCGCGCCGCAGCTTTGACGGGGAACGGCCGGCCGTCGCCGGTCTTTCGTCATACAAGATGCAAAAAGCCCGCGAATGCGGGCTTTTTTGCTGGCGGTCGGCCTGGTGCGGCTCAGAAGCCCCAGTGCACGTCGGCTTCGCCGGCCTTCGCCTCGCGCAGCATCGTAAGGAACGGCGCGACGCGCTGCGCCAGACTCGGCGGCACTTCGTGGTGCGCGTGGTCGGCCTCGTCCTCGTGGAAATGACCGGCGTGCTCGGCACGCTCGTGCTTCGCCTGCGCGACGGCATCTTCCAGCTTCGAGATCGCGTGGTCCAGCTCGTCGTGCGTAATCACGCCGCGCTCGCCCAACTGCTTGCCGACGAGACCCAGCACATACACGGCGAAATCCTTCAGCACGTCGAGATCCTGTGCCGCCTTGCTCTTGAACGTAATCATGACATTTCCCTTTTCATCTTGTTGTGCCCGCCGCGCGAGGTTGGGGAACGCCGGCAGACCGGCGTCCGGCCTCGCGGATACGGGCCGCCTGAGGGGCATATTAGCACCTGTTAAAATTCTGCGATCCCTGAAACGCGCGCTCGAAAAGCGCGCCGGCGCGCCGAGCTTCCCGGCCGCCACCAACGAAGCCTTCTATCAGCATGCTGCCAGCCCAAAAACAGACCCTCGAAGCCCTGCTCGCGGATAGCGTCAAGCAGGTCGCCCACGCCCTGAAGGGCGACGACGCTACGTTCGTCGCGCCCGCGATCACGCTGGAGCGCCCGAAGGTGGCCGCGCACGGCGACGTCGCGTGCAACGTCGCGATGCAGCTCGCGAAGCCGCTCGGCGCGAACCCGCGCCAGCTCGCCGAGAAGATCGTCGCGGCGCTCACCGCCCAAACGGGCGCGCAAGGCCTCGTCGAGGCCGCCGAGATCGCCGGCCCGGGCTTCATCAACCTGCGCCTGACGGCGGCAGCCAAGCAGGCCGTGATCGCCGCGGTGCTCGCCGAAGGCCGCGCATTCGGCCTGTCCGCGCGCGAGAAAGGCAAGCAAGTGTTGCTGGAATTCGTGTCCGCGAACCCGACCGGCCCGCTGCACGTCGGCCACGGCCGCCAGGCCGCGCTCGGCGACGTGCTCGCGAACGTGATCGCGAGCCAGGGCTACGCGGTGCACCGCGAGTTCTACTACAACGACGCCGGCGTGCAGATCGGCAACCTCGCGATCTCGACGCAGGCGCGCGCGCGCGGCCTGAGGCCGGGCGACGCGGGTTGGCCGGAAGCCGCGTACAACGGCGAGTACATCGCCGACATCGCGCGCGACTACCTGAACGGCGAGACGGTCGCCGCGAAGGACGGCGAGCCCGTCAAGGGCGCCGGCGACATCGAGGATCTCGAGGCGATCCGCAAGTTCGCGGTCGCGTACCTGCGCCACGAGCAGGACATGGACCTGCAGGCGTTCGGCGTGAAGTTCGACCAGTACTACCTCGAATCGTCGCTGTACAGCGAAGGCCGCGTCGAGAAGACGGTCGACGCGCTGATCAAGGCCGGCATGACCTACGAGCAGGACGGTGCGCTGTGGCTGCGCACGACCGACGAAGGCGACGACAAGGATCGCGTGATGCGCAAGTCGGACGGCACGTACACGTATTTCGTGCCGGACGTCGCGTACCACGTGACGAAGTGGGAGCGCGGCTTCACGAAGGTGATCAACATCCAGGGCTCGGACCACCACGGCACGATCGCGCGCGTGCGCGCCGGCCTGCAGGGGCTGCACATCGGCATCCCGAAGGGCTACCCCGACTACGTGCTGCACAAGATGGTCACCGTGATGCGCGACGGCCAGGAAGTGAAGCTGTCGAAACGTGCGGGCAGCTACGTGACCGTGCGCGACCTGATCGAATGGTCGGGCGGCGCGGCGCCGGGCCAGGAGGCGGCGCCCGACCTGATCGACGAGGCGACCATCACGCGCGGCCGCGACGCGGTGCGCTTCTTCCTGATCTCGCGCAAGGCCGACACCGAGTTCGTGTTCGACATCGACCTCGCGCTGAAACAGAACGACGAGAACCCGGTCTATTACGTCCAGTACGCGCACGCGCGGATCTGCTCGGTGTTGAACGAGTTGAAGTCGCGCTATAACGGCGATCTCGCGCAGCTGCCGGACGCCGACCTGTCGCAGCTGACGAGCGCGCAGGCCGCGTCGTTGATGCAGAAGCTCGCCGAGTATCCGGACATGCTCACGCACGCGGCGAACGAGCTCGCGCCGCACGCGGTCGCGTTCTACCTGCGCGATCTCGCTGGCGAATTCCACTCGTTCTACAATGCGGAGCGCGTGCTGGTCGACGACGAAGCGCCGCGCACCGCGCGCGCCGCGCTCCTCGCCGCGACCCGGCAGGTGCTCGAGAACGGTCTGGCGATGCTCGGCGTGTCCGCGCCCGCCAAGATGTAAGCGGCCCGAACCGGGCAGCGAATGGCCGCGGCCGCGCCCGCCGTCGGATTACCCGCCGTCGGATGCCCGCCGCGGCCTTTTCACGATTCTTTTTGCAGGTGACTCAAGCAATGGCACAACCACGCCGCACTTCGAAGCAATCGAAACAAGCCGGAGGGACATTTCTTGGAATCGTGCTGGGCCTGATCGTCGGCCTCGCGATCGCCGTGGTGGTGGCGCTCTACATCACGCGTTCGCCGTCCCCGTTCGTGTCGAAGGTCGCGCCGCAGCCGGCCGACAACGCCGCAAGCCAGCCGCAGCAGTTCGATCCGAACCGCGCGCTGCAGGGCAAGACACCCGGCCAGCCGGTGCCGCAGGCCGCGCAGCCGTCGCCGCCCAATACCGCCCCCGGCCAGGCCGGCAACCAGACGCAAGGCGGCCTGCTGCCCGAGCCGCAGATCGTCGAAGTGCCGCCGTCGGCCAACGGCAACGCCCCGAGCGCATCGAACGGCTCGAACGGGTCGAACGGCTCGAGCGCGTCGAACGGATCGTCGGGCAACGGCGTCGCCGTCGCGCCGAAGCCGGCCGATACCACGCCGCCGAAGAAGCCGCAGGCAACCGCGAATGCGAACGCGAACGCGGGCGAAGACGACATCGCGCGCCTCGCCGCGCAGAAGCAGGCGCAGCAGCAACAGGCGCAGAAGGCGCAACAGCAGCAGGCGAATGCACCGAAGGCCACGTCGTCGGCGACGACGGTCGCGAGCAACACGCCCGGCAATGCCGCGAAGGCGCCGACCGCGAGCGACGCGAACACCGGCTACTTCCTGCAGGTCGGCGCGTACAAGACGGAAAGCGACGCCGAGCAGCAGCGCGCGCGCCTCGGCTTCCAGGGGTTCGAGTCGAAGGTGTCGAAGCGCGACGTCAGCGGCGTCACGTATTTCCGCGTGCGCGTCGGCCCGTTCTCGAAGTTCGAGGATATGAACTCGGCGCGCCAGCGCCTGTCCGATGCAGGTGTCGACACGGCAGTGATCCGCTTCACGAAGCAGTGAAGCCGGTCGCGCCCAAGCTGATCCCGTTACGTTTCGCTACCCAAGCAACTGATTCGACGTTCACAACATGAAAAAACTGCTCAGCACGCTCCTCCTGTCCCTGGGCCTCGTGGCCGGCTTCGCCCATGCCGCCCCGGCCGCGCCGGTGGCCGGCAAGGACTTCGAGGTGATGAAGGCGCCGCAGCCGGTGTCCGCACCGGCCGGCAAGGTCGAAGTGATCGAATTCTTCTGGTACGGCTGCCCGCACTGCTACGAGTTCGAGCCGACGGTCGAGGCATGGGTCAAGAAGCAAGGCAACAACATCGACTTCAAGCGCATCCCGGTCGCGTTCCGTGACGATTTCGTCCCGCACTCGAAGCTGTACTACGCGGTGTCCGCGCTCGGCATTTCGGAGAAGGTCACGCCGGCGATCTTCAACGCGATCCACAAGCAGAAGAACTACCTGCTGACGCCGCAGGCGCAGGCCGACTTCCTCGCGACGCAAGGCGTCGACAAGAAGCAGTTCATGGACGCGTACAACTCGTTCAGCGTGCAGGGCGAGGTCAATCAGTCGGCCAAGCTGCTGAAGGACTACAACATCGACGGCGTGCCGACGATCGTCGTCCAGGGCAAGTACAAGACGGGCCCGGCCTACACGAACAGCATTCCGGGCACCGCGCAGGTCCTCGACTATCTCGTGAAGCAGGTTCAGGACAAGAAGCTCTGATCCCCGTTCCGATCCCCTCCCCGGCGCCGGCATGACTACTCCGCTGAAGGTCTTCATCACCGGCGCGTCGAGCGGCCTCGGCCTCGCACTGGCCGAGGAATACGCGCGCCAGGGTGCGACGCTCGCCCTCGTCGCGCGACGCACCGATGCACTCGACGCGCTCGCGCGGCGTTTCCCCGGGCGTTCCATCTCCGTCTATTCGGCCGACGTCCGCGACGCCGACGCGCTCGCGGCCGCCGCCGCGGCATTCATCACCGCGCACGGCTGCCCGGACGTCGTCATTGCGAACGCGGGCATCAGCCAGGGCGCCGTCACGGGCCAGGGCGACCTCGTCACGTTCCGCAACGTGATGGACGTCAACTACTTCGGGATGGTCGCGACCTTCGAGCCGTTCGTCGGCCCGATGACGGCTGCGCGGCACGGCACGCTCGTCGGCGTCGCGAGCGTCGCCGGCGTGCGCGGCCTGCCCGGCTCCGGCGCATACAGTGCGTCGAAATCGGCCGCGATCAAGTATCTCGAGTCGCTGCGCGTCGAGCTGCGTCCCGCGGGTGTCGGCGTCGTGACGATCGCGCCCGGCTACATCCGCACGCCGATGACCGCGCACAATCCGTACCGGATGCCGTTCCTGATGGACGCCGACCGCTTCGCCGCACGCGCGGCGCAGGCAATCGCGCAGCAGCGCGCGTTCCGCGTGATTCCGTGGCAGATGGGCGTCGTCGCAAAGGTGCTGCACGTGATGCCGCGCTGGCTCTACGACCGCCTGTTCGAAAAGGCGCCCCGCAAGCCGAAGGCCGGCACGCACTGAGCACGGGGCCGGGCTGGCCGCGCGGCGCATCGTTGCCGCTGCGGCCCGCTTGAGCGCTCGCCGCTCGCTTCGTCGCTTCGGGTCACCTTTGCGCCCTTCCGGCTCAGCCTCGCGCGCCACCTTCCCGCTTCCGCCTCTCGCTTCAGCGTCTCGCCTCACCCTCCCGCTTCAGCCTCTCGCTTCAGCGTCTCGCCTCCCCCTCCCGCTTCAGCCTCACGCTTCGGCCTCCCGCCTTACCCGCCAGCTTTCCGGCGCACAAACGCCCTTTCCGTCGTCATCGCAGCCGTTTTCCGCTCAACGCGCAGCGTTCCGGCGCCTTTTTCCACGCGGCGCGCGCTTTGACGGTATGCTATCCGCCAGCCGCGCGGGGCCGGACCGAATTCCCGGCCGCGCATCCGTATCCCGTCATCAAGCAAAAAACACAAGCCACGTCGGAGAACCTATGCACGTCAAGCTGTTCGCCGCGGCCGCACTCGCCGCCGCGCCCGTCCTCGTCGCCGCGAAGCCGCTCACCGTCTGCACGGAATCGAGCCCCGACGGCTTCGACGTCGTGCAGTACAACTCGCTCGTCACGACCAACGCGTCGGCCGACGTGATCTTCAATACGCTCGTGTCGTACGACGAAGCCGCGAAGAAGGTCGTGCCCGCGCTCGCGGATACATGGGACGCGAGCGCCGACGGCCTCGCGTACACGTTCCATCTGCGTCCGAACGTCGCGTTCCAGTCCACCGACTCCTTCAAGCCGACCCGCCCGCTGAACGCGGACGACGTCGTGTTCACGTTCAACCGGATGCTCGACGACGCGAACCCGTGGCACAAGGTGGCCGGCGCGAGCGGCTTCCCGCATGCGCAGTCGATGGGGCTGATCAAGCTCGTGAAGTCGGTGTCGAAGGTCGACGACAACACCGTGAAGTTCGTGCTGAACGAGCCGAACGCGACGTTCGTGCCGATCCTGACGATGGGCTTCGCGTCGATCTATTCGGCCGAATACGCGGACCAGCTGCTGAAGGCCGGCAAGCAGGCGGACCTGAACACGAAGCCGGTCGGCACGGGCCCGTTCGTGCTGAAGAGCTACACGAAGGACGCGCTGATCCGCTACGACGTGAACCCCGCCTACTGGGGCACGAAGCCGAAGGTCGACCGGCTGATCTACGCGATCACGCCCGATCCGTCGGTGCGGATGCAGAAAGTGAAGGCCGGCGAATGCCAGATCGCACTGTCG
Organism: Burkholderia sp. MR1-5-21; assembly: GCF_053427715.1. Taxonomy (NCBI): domain Bacteria; kingdom Pseudomonadati; phylum Pseudomonadota; class Betaproteobacteria; order Burkholderiales; family Burkholderiaceae; genus Burkholderia; species Burkholderia sp. MR1-5-21. Next base: position 71,488 of record NZ_JBSAXD010000009.1, on the reverse strand, counting down.
CCGAAGCCACAGGACGTGCTCGCCGCAAAGGGCGACGGCGCGCTGAAGGTCGTGCAGACGCCCGCGTTCATGACCGCGTTCGTCGCACTGAACACGCAGAAGAAGCCGCTCGACAACGCGAAGGTGCGCGAGGCGCTGAACCTCGCATTCGACCGCACGACCTACCTGAAGGTCGTGTTCGACAACACCGCGACGCCCGCGAACAACCCGTATCCGCCGAACACGTGGGGCTACGCGAAGGACATCGCGCCGTATGCGTACGATCCCGCGAAGGCGAAGCAGCTGCTCGCCTCGGCGGGCTTCCCGAACGGCTTCTCGACGACGATCTGGACGCGTCCGACCGGCAGCGTGCTGAACCCGAACCCGAAGGCCGGCGCGGAACTGCTGCAGGCCGACCTCGCGAAGATCGGCGTGAAGGCCGACCTGAAGGTGATCGAGTGGGGCGAGCTGATCAAGCAGGCCAAGCTCGGCCAGCATGACATCCTGTTCATGGGCTGGGCCGGCGACAACGGCGATCCGGACAACTACCTGACGCCGCAGTTCAGCTGCAACGCGGTGAAGTCCGGGATCAACTTCGCGCGCTACTGCGACCCGCAGCTCGACAAGCTGATCGCCGACGGCAAGGCCACCGCCGACCAGGCGAAGCGCGCGAAGCTGTATGAAGCCGCGCAGAAGATCGTCCACGACGAGGCGCTGTGGATTCCGCTCGGGTATCCGACCGCGGCGGCGCTCACGCGCGCGAACGTCAGCGGCTATCGCGTGAGTCCGTTCGGACGACAGAACTTCACGGCGGTATCCGTGCAGTAACCGCACCGTGGTGCGCAGGCGACGGGTGTGACGGCCGGGTCGTCGCGTCGCACGACGCGGACTTCATCGCGGCGCTCGCGCCGACCCACACGATGCAATGGAACCGCCACGGGTGGCGCTGCGAACCCGTCGCATCATCAAGGAGAACGGACGATCAGCGCGCGGGCCGGAACCGCAGCACGCCGTCCTCGCCCTGCTCGCGCACGAGTTCGCCCGCGATCCACAGCAGGTTCAGGTGCGCGATCGCCTCGCCGAGCGCGAACGTGATCTGGTGGATGTCGAGCTCGCGGCGGCGGAACATGATCGGCACGATGTCGGCTGCGCTCATCGGTTTCTCCGCGCATGCTTCGCGCACCTCGTCGAGCCGTGCGTCGTGGTGCGCGCGCAACTGCGCGATGCGCGTGCGCACGCCGCGGAACGGCTTGCCGTGCGATGGCAGCACGAGCGTATCGGCGGCCATCGTCTCGTAGCGGCCGAGCGACTGCAGGTACAGCGCGAGCGGGTTCGCTTCCGGTTCGAGATCGAACACCGACACGTTCGTCGAGATGCGCGGCAGCACCATGTCGCCGGAGATCAGCACGCCGTCCGCTTCGCTGTGGAGCGCGCAATGTTCAGGCGAATGGCCGTAGCCCGTGACGACGCGCCACGTGCGCGCGCCGATCGTCACCGCGTCGCCTTCGCGCAGGCGGCGATAGCGCGGCGGCACGGCCGGCACGAGATCCGAGTAGTAGCTGCGGCGGTTGCGCAGCTTGTCGAGCGAAGCCGGATCGGTGAGGCCGTGGCGCGCGAAGTGATCGGCCGCGGCCGGGCCGCCGGCGTTCGAGCCGTTGCCGGCGGCCATCAGGCAGCCGAACATGTATTCGCCGAGCGTCATCCACAGCCGCACCTTCCAGCGCGACTGCGCGCCGCCTTCGCACAGCCAGTTCGCGAGCCCGAAGTGATCGGGATGGCAGTGCGTGACGATCACGCGCAGCACCGGCAGGCCGTCGAGGTGCGCATCGAAGATCCGTTCCCAGTGCTCACGGATCGCGTCCGACGCGATCCCGCAATCGACGATCGTCCAGCCGGCCTGCCCGTCGATCTCGTCGCGCAGCAGCCAGAGGTTGATGTGGTCGAGCGAGAACGGCAGCGGCATGCGCAGCCAGCGCACGCCGGGCGCGACCTCGAACGTGTCGCCCGCGGCGGGCAGCGTATCGGCGAAGGGGTAGTCGAGTTGGTGTTCCAGTGCGTTCATCGGTGGGGTGTCTCGTCGTTATTCGTGCGGGGCCGACAAGCGGCCTGGCGTGCGGGGCCGGCAAGCAGCCGGGCGGGCGGCGGGCTGCCGCGGGCGTTCCGGCGATTCTATCGCTCAATCGGCCCGGACGTGATCCGCGCCGCCTGCGCGTCAAAAAAAGTTCGCGTCAGAATCCGTTCCGTACCTGTATCTTTGCGCGAAGATGCCCCGAACGGCACCGAACGCCGCGCAACATGCCGATCGGCGACCGACCTGGGCGCCACCCGGGATGCAATGAAAGCGCCGACTTGGGCGCTAAAATGTCGACTGGTTCCAGCCCTTTTGAGCGAGCCTGCACGCAATGAATCACTTCCCCAAACTGCTGTCGTCGCAGATCGGCTTCGACGTCGCGCAGACGATGCTCGAAAACTTCGACCGCCACTACCGGGTCTTCCGGGAAGCGGCCATCGCAGCGAAGACGCTGTTCGAGCAGGCCGACTGGCACGGGCTGCAGCGGCTCGCGCGCGAGCGGATCACGTCGTACGACGATCGCGTGCAGGAATGCGTCGAGGTGCTGGAAGACGAATACGACGCGGAGAACATCGACGACGAAGTGTGGCAGCAGATCAAGCTGCACTACATCGGTCTCCTGACGTCGCACCGGCAGCCCGAGTGCGCGGAGACGTTCTTCAACTCGGTGTGCTGCAAGATCCTGCACCGCTCGTACTTCAGCAACGACTTCATCTTCGTGCGCCCGGCGATCTCGACCGAATACCTCGAGAACGACGAGCCTGCGGCCAAGCCGACCTACCGCGCGTACTATCCCGGCACCGACGGGCTCGCGGCGACGCTCGAGCGGATCGTCACGAACTTCCAGCTCGAGCCGCCGTTCGAGGATCTCTTGCGCGACATCACGTGCGTGATGCATGCGATCCACGACGAATTCGGCCGCTTCGACGAGGCGCAGAATTTCCAGATCCACGTGCTGTCGTCGCTGTTCTTCCGCAACAAGACCGCGTACATCGTCGGCCGCATCATCAACGCGGACCGCGTGCTGCCGTTCGCGGTGCCGATCCGTCACGTGCGAGCGGGCCTGCTCGCGCTCGACACGGTGCTGCTGCGCCGCGACCAGCTGCAGATCATCTTCAGCTTCTCGCACTCGTACTTCCTCGTCGACATGAACGTGCCGTCCGCATACGTCGACTTCCTGTGCTCGATCATGCCGGGCAAGCCGAAGGCGGAGATCTACACGTCGGTCGGCCTGCAGAAGCAGGGCAAGAACCTGTTCTACCGCGACCTGCTGCATCACCTGTCGCATTCGAGCGACCGCTTCATCATCGCGCCGGGGATCAAGGGCCTCGTGATGCTCGTGTTCACGCTGCCGTCGTTCCCGTACGTGTTCAAGATCATCAAGGACCAGTTCCCGCCGCCGAAAGAGACGACGCGCGCGCAGATCATGGAGAAGTACCAGCTCGTGAAGCGCCACGACCGGCTCGGGCGCATGGCCGACACGCTCGAGTATTCGAGCGTCGCGCTGCCGCTCGCGCGGCTCGACCACGCGCTCGTGCGCGAGCTCGAGAAGGAAGTGCCGTCGCTGCTCGAATACGAGGGCGACGACCTCGTGATCAAGCACCTGTACATCGAGCGCCGGATGATCCCGCTCAACCTGTACCTGCAGAACGGCAGCGACGCGGACATCGAGCACGGCGTGAAGGAGTACGGCAACGCGGTGAAGGAGCTGATGAAGGCGAACATCTTCCCCGGTGACATGCTGTACAAGAACTTCGGCGTCACGCGCCACGGCCGCGTCGTGTTCTACGACTACGACGAGATCGAGTACCTGACCGACTGCAACGTGCGCCGCGTGCCGCCGCCGCGCAACGAGGAAGACGAGCTGTCCGGCGAGCCGTGGTATTCGATCGGCCCGCACGACATCTTTCCCGAAACCTACGGGCCGTTCCTGCTCGGCGATCCGCGCGTGCGCGACGTATTCTTGAAGCATCACGCGGATTTCTTCGAGCCTGCGCTCTGGCAGGCGAGCAAGGACAAGCTGCTGCAGGGCGAACTGCCCGATTTCTATCCGTACGACGCGTCGCTGCGCTTTTGCGTACGCTACCCGGCACGCTTCGATGCCATGGACGACGACGAAGGCGGCGCGCAGCGCGCCGCCTGAAGCCGCATCCCGAACCGACCCGATTTCCGCACACGGAACTCCACACCGATGAACACCAACGACCACCCGCTTTCACACCTGTTCGACAACAACGACGCCTGGGTCAAGCGCAAGCTCGCCGACGATCCGCAGTACTTCTCGCGTCTCGCCGACCAGCAGGCGCCCGAATATCTGTGGATCGGCTGCTCTGATTCGCGCGTGCCGGCGAACCAGATCATCGGCCTGCCGCCGGGCGAAGTGTTCGTCCACCGGAACATCGCGAACGTCGTCGTGCACACCGACCTCAACTGCCTGTCGGTGATCCAGTTCGCGGTCGACCTGCTGCGCGTGAAACACATCATGGTGGTCGGCCACTACGGCTGCTCGGGCGTGAACGCGGCGCTGCACAACCGCCGCGTCGGCCTCGCGGACAACTGGCTGCACCACGTGCAGGACGTGCGCGAGAAGCACGCGGTGCTGCTCGACGAATGGCCGATCGGCGAGGCGCGCTATCGCCGCCTGATCGAGCTGAACGCGATCGAGCAGGTCGTCAATGTGTGCCGCACGACGATTGTCAACGACGCGTGGGCGCGCGGCCAGCAGCTCACCGTGCACGCGCTCGTGTACGGCGTGCACGACGGCCGCATGCGCGATCTCGGGATGGCCGTGTCGAACGCCGAAGCGCTCGACGACACCTACCGGCGTGCAGTGGCTGCGCTGACCACGGGCGGCCAGCACTCGCCGGACAACGACATGGTCGCGGCCGATGCGGCCAAGCTCACCGAAGTCGCGCAGTCTGTCGCGGACACGTTGAAGCATTGAGCGGGGCCCGGGCAGGCGCCGAAGCGCTGACGCCAACGGACCGCGCTGCATGGGACCCGAGCAGGCGCTGAAGCGCCAACCCGGTTCGACTGGAGACGAACATGGCATCTGTTGATCACGACGATCCGATCGTCATCGCAGCGGCGGCGCGCACGCCGATCGGCGGCTTCCAGGGCGACTTCGCATCGCTCACGGCGCCGCAGCTCGGCAGCGTCGCGATTGGCGCGGCGCTCGCGCGCGCCGGTCTCGGGCCGGAGCAGGTCGATGAAGTGGTGATGGGCTGCGTGCTGCCCGCCGGCCAGGGCCAGGCGCCCGCGCGCCAGGCCGCGCTCGGCGCGGGCCTGCCGCTCGCCACCGGCTGCACGACGGTCAACAAGATGTGCGGCTCGGGAATGCGCGCGGCGATGTTCGCGCACGACATGCTCGTCGCCGGCTCGGCCGACGTGATGATCGCGGGCGGCATGGAAAGCATGACGAACGCGCCGTACCTGCTGCCGAAGGCGCGCGCCGGGATGCGCATGGGCCACGGCCAGGTGCTCGACCACATGTTCCTCGACGGCCTCGAGGACGCGTACGACAAGGGCCGCCTGATGGGCACGTTCGCCGAGGAATGCGCGAGCGAGTACCGGTTCACGCGCGACGCTCAGGACGCGTTCGCGATCGAGTCGCTCGCGCGCGCGAAACGTGCGAACGAGGACGGCTCGTTCGGCTGGGAGATCGCGCCCGTGACGGTGGCCGGCAAGAAGGGGGACACCATCGTGTCACGCGACGAGCAGCCGTTCAACGCCGATCCGTCGAAGATCCCGACGCTGAAGCCCGCGTTCAGCAAGACCGGCACCGTGACCGCCGCGAATGCGTCGTCGATCTCCGACGGCGCGGCCGCACTCGTGATGATCCGCGCGTCCACCGCCGCGCGACTCGGCATCCAGCCGCTCGCGCGCGTCGTCGGCCACGCGACGTTCGCGCAGGAACCGTCGAAGTTCACGACCGCGCCGGTCGGCGCGATCCGCAGCCTGTTCGGCAAGAACGGCTGGCGCGCCGCCGACGTCGACCTGTACGAGATCAACGAGGCATTCGCGGTCGTCACGATGGCGGCGATGACGGAATTCGACCTGCCGCACGACAGCGTGAACGTGAACGGCGGCGCCTGCGCGCTCGGCCATCCGATCGGCGCGTCCGGCGCGCGCATCGTCGTCACGCTGATCGGCGCGCTGCGCGCACGCGGCGGCAAGCGCGGCGTCGCGAGCCTGTGCATCGGCGGCGGCGAGGCGACCGCGATGGGCATCGAACTGATCTGACACCCTGAACCCACGCACTGCGAAGGAGTGGCGAGCATGAAAACCGTATTGATCGTCGGCGCGTCGCGCGGCCTCGGCCGCGAATTCGTCCGGCAATACCGGCGCGACGGCTGGAACGTGATCGCCACCGCACGCGACGACGCGTCGCTCGCGGCGCTGCGCGAGCTCGGCGCGCACGCGCATGCGCTCGACATCGCGCAGCCCGAGCAGATCGCCGCGCTCGGCTGGAAACTCGACGGCGAACGGCTCGATGCGGCCGTCGTCGTGTCGGGCATCTACGGGCCGCGCACCGAAGGGGTCGAAACGATCACATCCGACGATTTCGACGCGGTGATGCACACCAACGTGCGCGGGCCGATGCAGCTGCTGCCGATCCTGCTGCCGCTCGTCGAGGACACGCACGGCGTGCTCGCGGTCGTGTCGAGCCGGATGGGCAGCATCGGCGAGGCGACCGGCACGACCGGCTGGCTCTACCGCGCGAGCAAGGCCGCGCTCAACGACGTGCTGCGCGTCGCGTCGCTGCAGACCCGCCACGCGGCCTGCATCTCGCTGCATCCGGGCTGGGTGCGCACCGACATGGGCGGCGCGCAGGCCGCGATCGATCCGGAAACGAGCGTCACGGGCATGCGCCGCGTGATCGCCGAAGCCGGTGCGGACGTCGCGCTCGCGAACGGCCGCTTCTTCCAGTACGACGGCATCGAGCTGACCTGGTAACAACAACCCGTCGTTAATTCACGTTTCGCATGATTTCGACCCGACCAGACGCGTGCCCATGCGGCGGCGCGTCGCCCGTACCTGCCGGCCGCGCGCCGGCGCCTCGCTACGCCGCGTGCTGCGGCCGCTTCATCGACGGCGGCGAGATCGCGCCGACCGCGCTCGAGTTGATGCGTTCCCGGTACAGCGCGTACGTGCTCGGCGCGACCGACTACCTGCGCGCGACGTGGGATGCGCGCACCTGCCCCGCCGATCTGGATGCCGACCCCGCAGCACCCGACGCGCCGCGCTGGCTCGGCCTCGCGGTGAAACGCCACACGCCGCTCGACGAACGCCACGCAGAGGTCGAATTCGTGGCCCGCTACAAGGTTGGCGGGCGCGCATACCGGCTCCATGAGACGAGCCGTTTCGAGCGCGACGAACAGGGTTTCTGGCGCTATATCGACGGCGAAGTAAACGAACGCTGACAAATACTTGCTGTGGCATACGCCGGGTAATTCCTGCATTGCACAACCCAAAATTGTCAGGCTACGATGAGCCTCGGTTTGGTCAAGTTGCATGGCAGGGCTTACGAATGGCGTTCAGCAAGGTATTTGTGGGATGGATGGCGGCATGCGCGCTGTCGGCCGCTATGGCCGACACGCTGCCGAACGCCGCGCCCGCAGGCGGGCCGCTCGCCCGCGCCGAACGCTTCGACTACGGCGGCTCGGGCCTGCCGCAGGTCGCCGCAAACCTGAACGAGCAGATCGTGCGCATTCCGGCCGACGCGTCGGGCACGGTGACGCTCGAAGCCACGCTGTTCAAGCCGGATGGCCCCGGCCCGTTCCCGCTCGTCGTGTTCAACCACGGCAAGAATCCCGGCGATCTCCACGAGCAGCCGCGCAGCCGCCCGCTCGCGTTCGCGCGCGAATTCGTGCGCCGCGGCTATGCGGTGATCGCGCCGAACCGGCAAGGTTTCGCCGGCTCCGGCGGCACCTACCAGCAGGAAGGCTGCGACGTCGCGAAGAACGGTCTCGCGCAAGCGGCCGACGTCGGCGCGACGGTCCGCTACATGGCGCGCCAGCCGTATATCGACGCGTCGCGCATCGTCGTCGCCGGCACGTCGCATGGCGGGCTCGCATCGATCGCTTATGGCACCGAGGCGACGTCCGGCGTGCGCGGCATCATCAACTTCTCCGGCGGGCTGCGCCAGGATCTCTGCAACGGCTGGCAGCGCAATCTCGTCGACGCGTTCGACCAGTACGGCGCGCATTCGGCGGTGCCGTCGCTGTGGCTCTACGGCGACAACGACTCGGTGTGGACGCCGGCGCTCGTCGCGCAGATGCACGACGCGTATGCGTCGCACGGCACGCACGTGCAGTTCGTCGACTTCGGCCGCTACAAGGACGACGCGCACCGGCTGATCGTCGATCGCGACGGCGTGCCCGTCTGGTGGCCGGCCGTCAATGCGTTCCTCGCCGACCTGAACCTGCCGACATCGGTGCGCTATGCGGTCGCGAGCCCGCACGAGCCGAAGGCGTCGGGCTATGCGTCGATCGACGCAGTCAACGCGGTGCCGTTCGTCGACGAAGCCGGCCGCGAAGGCTATCGCCGCTTCCTGAGCCAGCATCCGAGCCGCGCGTTCGCTGTGTCTGACGAAGGCGCGTGGTCGTGGGCCGAGGGCGGCGACGATCCGATGGCGCTCGCGCTCGACAATTGCGCGAAGCAGGGTGCGGGTGCATGCCGGCTGTATGCGGTCAACGATCGCGTCGTGTGGAACGCGCATGCGTCGCAGACCGCAGACAACGGCGACCGCGACGACGATGCGCAGGCCGCGCGCTCGCTCGCGGCGCGCTGATCGTACGCGCCTGAGTTCCCTCTTTTCTCCTTTTTTTCCTCCGATCATTTCCATCCGCGATCGAATCGCGCATCGCACGTGACGATCGCGATCCGATGACGAAGCGCGGCCGCCCGTGCGATTCAAGCGCAGCGACGCCGGTCGTTTCGCCGCACCGGCCCCCGAGCGCACGACAGCCGGCCGCGATCGTCAATCTGCGTCATTCGTCGCCCCTGACCGCCGCGATCCCGCTACCCGGTCCCGACTTCGGCACGCGCATCGGCGGCAAGCGCGCCGCGTGTTCCGTCACGCTTTCCCGCTTTCCCGCTTTCCCGCTTTTCCGCTTTACCGCTTTACCGCTTTCCCGCTTTCCCGCTTTCCCGCTTTTCCGCTTTACCGCTTTCCCGCTTTCCCGCTTCCGCCGACGTCGCAGACACCGTCACGCACACCCAGCGCCCTTCTTCCACCCCCATTTTCCAACCCCGAACCACACCATCGCCCCACGATTTTTTTCTACTGGGGGGTGTCACTCGAACGTCGTCATCTGCACGCATTTCCGGACTACTGGACCGTACCGTTCCGAGCCGCCCCGAACTGCGCCGAACTCCCGTCCGGCAAGGCTTTGCGGCGTTTGTAACCGCCCGTGCACGGATCCGCGGAACACGCTAATCTTCCGCGGAACACGCTGATCTCAGCGCGTTTTCGTGTTTTGCATGCCGCCCTGACGGCCTGCATTGCCGTCATCCGATGCGGCGCGCCGAGCATCTGTCCGATGCCGCGCGCCGCGCGTTTTACCCCGGAGCCGTTTTGACTACGCAAGCGACCGACGACTGGGTCGCGCGCAGCCTGCGCGCGGTCTGGCACCCCTGCACCCAGATGAAGCACCACGAGCGGCTGCCGCTCATCCCCGTCGCGCGCGGCGCAGGCGTGTGGCTGTACGACCGTGACGGCCGTCGCTATTTCGACGCGATCAGCTCGTGGTGGGTCAACCTGTTCGGCCATGCGAATCCGGACATCAACGCCGCACTGAAGGACCAGCTCGACACGCTCGAGCACGCGATGCTCGCGGGCTGCACGCACGAGCCCGCGATCGAGCTCGCCGAGCGGCTCACCGCGCTCACGCAGCACACGCTCGGCCATGCGTTCTTCGCGTCGGACGGCGCGTCCGCCGTCGAGATCGCGCTGAAGATGAGCTTCCACGCATGGCGCAACCGCGGCCGCGCGGACAAGCGCGAATTCGTCTGCGTTGCGAACGGCTATCACGGCGAGACGATCGGCGCTCTCGGCGTGACCGACGTCGCACTGTTCAAGGATGCATACGACCCGCTGATCCGCCAGGCGCACGTCGTCGCGTCGCCCGACGCGCGCCTCGCGCAGCCGGGCGAGACGGCCGCCGACGTCGCGGGCCGCGCGCTCGCCGACGTGCGGCGCCTGTTCACCGAACGCGACGGCCACATCGCCGCGCTGATCGTCGAGCCGCTCGTGCAGTGCGCGGCCGGCATGGCGATGCACGATCCGTCGTACGTGCGCGGGCTGCGCGCGCTGTGCGACGAATTCGGCGTGCACCTGATCGCCGACGAGATCGCGGTCGGCTGCGGGCGCACCGGCACCTTTTTCGCGTGCGAGCAGGCCGGCGTGTGGCCCGATTTCCTGTGCCTGTCGAAAGGTATCAGCGGCGGCTACCTGCCGCTGTCGCTGGTGCTGTCGCGCGACGACATCTTCGCGGCGTTCTACGACGACGACACGACGCGCGGCTTCCTGCACTCGCACTCGTACACGGGCAACCCGCTCGCGTGCCGCGCGGCGCTCGCAACGCTCGACCTGTTCGCGCGCGACGACGTGCTCGCGCGCAACGAGCGCAACGCCGCCGCGATGCGCGACGCGCTCGCGCCGCTCGCCGCGCACGGCCAAGTGCGCCACCTGCGCGAGCGCGGCACGCTGTTCGCATTCGACGTCGCGCTCGACGGCGATGCCGCGCGCGGCTTCTCGCGGCGCTTCTTCGAGCGCGCGCTCGAACGCGAGTTGCTGCTGCGCCCGATCGGCACGACCGTCTACCTGATGCCGCCGTACGTGATGAGCGACGACGACATCGCGTGGCTTGCGCAGCGCACGCGCGACACGCTCGACGCCACCCTCGCGGAGATTGCACGATGACCCTGCTCGACACCCTGCAACGCGGCCTCGCCGAACTCGACGCGCAAGGCCTGCGCCGCGTGCGCCGCACCGCGGACACTGCGTGCGACGCGCACATGACCGTCGACGGCCGCGAGATCGTCGGCTTCGCGAGCAACGACTATCTCGGCCTCGCCGCGCACCCGGCGCTGGTCGCCGCGTTCGGCGAAGGCGCGCAGCGCTACGGCTCGGGGAGCGGCGGCTCGCATCTGCTCGGCGGGCACTCGCGCGCGCACGCACTGCTCGAGGACGAGCTCGCCGGTTTCTGCGGCGGCTTCTCCGACGCGCCGCGCGCGCTGTACTTCAGCACCGGCTACATGGCGAACCTCGCCGCGATGACCGCGCTGACGGCCAAGGACGCGACGATCTTCTCCGACGCGCTGAACCATGCGTCGCTGATCGACGGCATCCGGCTGTCGCGCGCGAACGTGCAGGTCTATCCGCACGCGGACATGACCGCGCTTGCCGCGCTGCTCGAAGCGTCGGACGCGAAGACGAAGCTGATCGTCAGCGACACCGTGTTCAGCATGGACGGCGACATCGCGCCGCTGCCGGAACTCGTCGCGCTCGCCGAGCGCCACGGCGCGTGGCTCGTCGTCGACGACGCGCACGGCTTCGGCGTGCTCGGTCCGCAAGGCCGCGGCGCGCTCGCGGCGGCCGCACTGCGCTCGCCGCACCTCGTCTACGTCGGCACGCTCGGCAAGGCGGCCGGCGTCGCGGGCGCATTCGTCGTCGCACACGAGACGGTGATCGAATGGATGATCCAGCGTGCGCGCAGCTACATCTTCACGACCGCCGCGCCGCCGGCGGTCGCGCATGCGGTATCGGCAAGCCTGAAGGTGATCGCCGGCGACGAAGGCGATGCGCGGCGCGCGCACCTCGCCGCGCTGATCGAGCGCACCCGTGCGCTGCTGCGCAAGACCCGCTGGCAGCCGGTCGATTCGCACACGGCCGTGCAGCCGCTCGTGATCGGCAGCAACGAGGCGACGCTCGCCGCGATGGCCGCGCTCGACGCGCACGGCCTGTGGGTGCCCGCGATCCGGCCGCCGACGGTGCCCGCCGGCACGTCGCGGCTGCGCATCTCGCTGTCGGCCGCGCATTCGTTCGACGATCTCGCGCGGCTCGAAGCCGCGCTGATCGACGCGAGCGAGGGCCGGATGCCCCCTTCCGGCGCGCACTCGCGCTCGCTGCCCGCCGAAGCGGCGCAACGGCGGGAGGCCGCATGAGCGCACCGCTGTCGCTGTTCGTCACCGGCACCGACACCGAGATCGGCAAGACCTTCGTGTCCGCCGCGATGCTGCACGGCTTTGCGCGGCGCGGCCTGCGCGCGGCCGCGCTGAAGCCGGTCGCGGCCGGCGCGTATGAAAAGGACGGCGTGTGGCGCAACGAGGACGCCGACCAGCTCGACGCGGCCGCGAACGTCGTGCTGCCGCCCGAGCTGCGCACGCCGTTCCTGCTGAAGGCGCCCGCGGCACCGCACATCGTCGCCGCGCAGGAAGGCGTGACGCTCGATGTCGACACGATCGTCGCGTGCCATCGCGAGGCGCTGACGCGCGCGGACATCGTCGTCGTCGAAGGCGCCGGCGGCTTCCGCGTGCCGCTCACCGACACGCACGACATGGCCGACCTCGCGGTTGCGCTCGGCGTGCCGGTCGTGATGGTGGTCGGCGTGCGGCTCGGCTGCATCAGCCATGCGCTGCTGACCGCCGACGCGATTCGCCAACGCGGCCTCACGCTCGCCGGCTGGGTCGCGAATCACGTCGATCCGGCGATGTCGTACCCGGACGAGAACGTCGCGACGATCCGCGACTGGCTCGCGCGCGAGCACCGCGCGCCGCTCATCGGCCGCATTCCGCACATGACGCCGGCCGCCCCCGAATCCGCTGCAGCGATGCTCGACGTCGCCGCGCTCATCGACACGCTGCGCGCCTCGCAGCATTGACCCCAACATTCCCCCACGCGAATCCAGGATGAACGATATGACCCAAGCCCAGACCGCTGCCGTGCAACCCGATGCGATCCCCGTGGCCGCCCCGGCCGCGCAGCGCTGGCGCGTCGCCGACGTCGTCGCGCTGTTCGAACTGCCGTTCAACGACCTGATGTTCCGCGCGCAGCAGGTGCACCGCGAGCATTTCGACGCGAACGCGGTGCAGCTGTCGACGCTGCTGTCGATCAAGACGGGCGGCTGCGAGGAGGATTGCGGCTACTGCTCGCAATCCTCGCACCACGACACCGGCCTGAAGGCGGAGAAGCTGATGGATGTCGACGCGGTGCTCGACGCCGCGCGTGCCGCGAAGGCAAACGGCGCGAGCCGCTTCTGCATGGGCGCCGCGTGGCGCAATCCGAAGGAGCGCCACATGCCGGCGCTGACCGAGATGGTGCGCGGCGTGAAGGAGATGGGCCTCGAGACCTGCATGACGCTCGGCATGCTCGAGGACGAGCAGGCGAAGGAGCTCGCCGACGCGGGTCTCGACTACTACAACCACAACCTCGACACGTCGCCGGAGTTCTACGGCCAGATCATCTCGACGCGCACGTACCAGGACCGTCTCGACACGCTCGACCGTGTGCGTGACGCCGGCATCAACGTGTGCTGCGGCGGGATCATCGGGATGGGCGAATCGCGCCGCGAACGCGCGGGCCTGATCACGCAGCTCGCCAACCTGAACCCGTATCCGGACTCGGTGCCGATCAACAACCTCGTCGCGATCGAGGGCACGCCGCTCGAAGGCACCGCGGCGCTCGATCCGTTCGAATTCGTCCGCACGATCGCGGTCGCGCGGATCACGATGCCGAAGGCCGTCGTTCGCCTGTCGGCCGGCCGCGAGCAGCTCGACGACGGATTGCAGGCAATGTGCTTCCTCGCCGGCGCGAACTCGATGTTCTACGGCGACCAGCTGCTGACGACGAGCAACCCGCAGACGCAGCGCGATCGCGCGCTGTTCGAGCGTCTCGGGATTCGCGCGAGCCAGGCGGACGCGCTCGCGACCGACGCGTAAGCACGGCACGTCGATGCATTGAAATAGCCGGGGCATGCCCCGGCTTTTTCATATCCCGACGATCCGAACGGGGTTGCGCTGCGCGTCGCGAACGACGGTGCGCTCGCCGCGCGAACGCACGCCGCCGCGCCTGTCGACCTCGGCGCCACCGGCGTCACGCGCGCGCCACCTCGTCGAGCACTGCCCGCACCTTCGCAACGAGCCGCTCGTCGACCGGCGCGAGCACCTCGCCGCGCGGCCGCACGCCCGAGCCGAAATGCACCGCGCGCACGCCGGTCGTGCGGACGAAGTCGCCGACCGCATCGGCGGTCAGCCCGGAGCCGGCCAGCACCGTGCACGTCGAGCCCTCCGCGTGCCGCACCATCCGCGCGATCGTCGCCGCCGCGTCGAGCACCGACGGATGGCCGCCCGACGTCAGCACCGACGTGACGGCCGGCACGCGCAGCAGCGCGTCGAATGCGGCGTTGAGGTCGCGCGCGACGTCGAACGCGCGGTGAAAGGTCAGCGCGCGGCCGCCGGCCGCGGCGGCGATGCGTGCGAGCGCATCGAGATCGACGTCGCCGCGCGCATCGAGCGCGCCGAACACGACGCCGTTCGCGCCGGCCGCGACCGCCGCGCGCACGTCGCGCTCGATCACCTTCAGTTCGTCGGCGTCGTAGACGAACGAGCGGCTGTGCGGCCGCACGATCACGTTGACGGGAATCGGCACCGCGGCGACGACGGTCTCGATCAGGCCGACACTCGGCGTCAGCCCGCCTTCGCCGATCGCGGTCACGAGTTCGAGCCGGTCGGCGCCGGCGCGGGCAGCGGTTTTCGCGTCGCCGACGGTCGTGGCGATCACTTCGAGCAGGATGGACGGGGCGGCGGTTCGGATCATCGGCGGCTCGCGAATCGGTATGAGGATTCACGCATCCTAGCCGACCGGTGCGGGCGACGCCAAATCACGGCCCGCGCGCGCCGCCCGTCGCGGCGCGCAGACGCTGCTACACGGCGTCGGCGTCGTCGTCGATCCAGTCGATATCGCCGCACAGCACGCGCAGCGCGTCGCCGACGCGAATCGCGACCGACAGCGTCACGCACGGCTGCGCCTCGTTGATCGACAGGTACGGCCGCGTCACCTGCACGCGCCCCGGTTCGCCGATCGCCGAGCGGAAATACGGCCGCCGCAGCCAGTTCGCGCCCTGCGCGTCCGCGAGCGGCAGGAAGCGCGCCTCGCGCGCCGCGCGATCGGCGCGCAGCACGACGTTGCGGCCCGCCTGCCGGCCCTGCGCGTCGAGCAGGAAGCAGCGCGCCGCGTGGTCGAGCGCGAGGAAGTTCCAGCACACCTCTTCGAGCGGTTCGCCGGCCGCAAGGCGCTCGGCCGCGCGCTCGAACGCGCGCAGGTGCGGCGCGAGCCGCTGCGTGTCGCGCCGCTCGCGCGCTTCGGTCTGCTGACGAAAGCGCTCGGTCAGCTCGCCGATGCAGGTGGTCGCGGCCGCGCTGTCGGGCAGCCCCGGCGCCGGACGGCCGAAGAAATAGCCCTGCACGAAATCCGCCTCGCACGACAGCGCGATCTGCGCCTCATGCTCGGTTTCGATCCCTTCGACCAGCACGAGCTTGCCGGCCTCGTGCAGCAGCGTGACGAGGCCGTGCAGGATCGCGGTCAGCCCCGTGCGATGCGCCGCGTGCGACAGCATGATCCGGTCGAGCTTCACGATATCGGGGTTGAGCTGCCAGATCCGTTCGAGGTTCGAATGGCCGGCGCCGAAATCGTCGAGCGCGATCAGGAACCCCTGCGCGCGGAACTCGCGCAGCGCGTCCGCGAGCCGTTCGAGATCGTCCGCGCGCTGCTCGAGCACTTCGAGCACGATGCGGCGCGGCGGCATGCCGAGGCGCTTCAGGTTCGCGAGCAGCGCGGCCGCCTGGAACGGATCGGTCAGCACGCCCGGATGCACATTCAGGAACAGCCATTCGCGCTCCGCGCCGAGCAGCGCGAAGTTCTCGAGATGCAGCGCCTGCGCGAGCCGGTCGAGCTGCATCAGCTCGCCGTGGCGCGCTGCCTCGCCGAATACGTCGAGCGGCGACACGGACCGGTCGAGCGGGTCGTGCGCGCGCAAGAGCGCCTCATAGCCGACCGCACGCTGGTGCGACAGGCTGAAAATCGGCTGGAACACGGTCGTGAGCGTCAGCTCGTGATGCTGCGTCGCAAGACGCTCGAAGCCGGAACTCACCTCCCGTTCGAAGCGGTACGGCGACGCGGCGGCCGGACGCTCCTGTTGCACGATCGTCATACCTCCCTCCTCCTGATGCTGGCAAACGCGGCGGCTGACGAACTGGGCGGCGCGCAATATCTCATGAACTGTCCCTCGGATTTCCGGTTGTTGTGACTTGTCGGTCAGCATGAAGCAAGCTCCGTGCGCGCTCGCGTGAGGCCCGCCACGCCGGTCCGCGCGGGGGACGCACCGGCGTGGCGCATCCCCGACGCACCATTCAGGTGCGCACGCACCGGGACGCTTGAACGCAGCCGTCGCATCAGCACGCTACACTCCGTACGGTCGTTTCATTCCCCGTTTATTGCCGTATCGATGGAAATCGTCTTCACCGTCCTGATTCTGCTGCTCACCGTCGCGCTGTCCGGCGCGATCCCCCGCGTGCTGCCGTTGCGGCTGCCTCTGCCGCTGATGCAGATCGCGTTCGGCGCGATCCTCGCGTGGCCGAAGTTCAACCTGCACGTCACGTTCGATCCCGAAATCTTCATGCTGCTGTTCATTCCGCCGCTGCTGTTCGCGGACGGCTGGCGGATTCCGAAGCGCGAGCTGTACCTGCAGCGCCGCGCGATCCTGATGCTCGCGTTCGGGCTCGTCTTCATGACGGTACTCGCAGTCGGCTATTTCGCGCATTGGCTGATTCCCGAGTTGCCGCTGCCGATCGCGTTCGCGCTCGCCGCTGTGCTGTCGCCGACCGACGCGGTCGCGCTGTCCGGCATCGCCGGCAAGGGCCGGATCCCGCCGCAGCTGATGCACATCCTCGAGGGCGAGGCGTTGATGAACGACGCGTCGGGCCTCGTCGCGCTGAAGTTCGCGGTCGCCGCCGCGCTGACCGGCATGTTCTCGCTGCGCGACGCGTCGGTCACGTTCGTGATCGTCGCGGCCGGCGGGCTCGCGACGGGCGCCGCGGTGTCATGGATCTTCAGCGCGCTGTCGACGCGCTTCCTGAACGCCGAGCAGGAAGGCGATCCGGCGCCCGGCATCGTGATGACGCTGCTGGTGCCGTTCGCCGCGTACCTGTTCGCCGAGCATCTCGAGCTGTCCGGCGTGCTCGCGGCCGTTGCGGCCGGGATGATGATGAACTACACGAGCTTCTCCCGCAAAAGCACCGTCGCGTCGCGCGTGCGCGCGGAAAGCACGTGGGCGATGATCGAGTTCGTGTTCAACGGCATGGTGTTCATCATGCTCGGCCTGCAGCTGCCGCACATCATCGGCCGCGCGCTCGTCGATGCGCACCATACGAGCGACGCGCTCGTCGGCCGGATGATCTTCAACGTGCTCGCGATGATGGCCGCGCTCTATGCAATCCGCTTTTTGTGGGTCTGGCTGCTGCGCTGGATCGCAAGCCGGCGCGCCGCGCGCCAGGGGCTCGCCGGCACGATGGCCGGCGTGCGCACGATCGCGGTGATGACGGTCGGCGGCGTGCGCGGCGCGGTGACGCTCGCCGGCGTGCTGTCGATTCCGGTCGCGCTGTCGGACGGCACGCCGCTGCCGGGCCGCGACACGGCAATCTTCGTCGCATCGGCGGTGATCCTCGGCTCGCTGGTGTTCGCGGTGATCGGCCTGCCGGTGCTGCTGCGCGGCGTGCGCTCGACGCGCAACCCGCTCGCCGACGAGGAGCGCGCCGCGCGCGCGGCCGCCGCGCAGGCGGCGATCCGCGCGATCGATGCGTCGCACGACGCGATCGCGACCGATCTCGACGAGTCGGGCGCCGCGCGCTGCGCGGACATCTCCGCGCGCGTGATGGATCAGTACCGCCGCCGGCTTTCCGCGCTCGCCGAGGACGGGCCCACGCCGCGCGCGGAGGCCAAGCAGGCCGAGACGATGGAGCTGCAGATGCGGATTGCGGCCATCCGCGCGGAACGCTCGGTGCTGTACCGGATGCGCGGCGAGAGCAGGATCTCCGACGAGACGCTGACGAAGCTGATCCGCGAGATCGACCTGTCGGAAACGGCGCTGTCGACGCGGAAGAAGGGCATCGTCTGATTGCAGGCGCTGCGCGCGTGCCAGATCACCGGATCGCAGCGCGTCACGCAGACGTCGTGAACGCGGCGGCCAGCAGGACATCTCAATGAAAAACGGCGACGCCCGCGATGCGAGCGTCGCCGTTTTTCGTGGCGCGTGCCGTGCGACTTACTTCGCGACGACGACCGGAATGCCCTTCAGCGTCCCCGCACCCTTCACCTCGTCGAGCGCGTGCTGCACCGCCGCACTCGTCGCGGCATCGATGCCGAGCTGCAGCGCAAGCTCGCGCTCCGCGCGCTTCACGCCCGCCAGATTGCGCAGCTTCACGTGGCCGAAGCCGCGCACGCGTGCGTGCAGGTCCGCCAGCTGCGTGACGCGCGCCGCGTTGTCGGCCGTCACCGCCGCGAGCGCGCGGGTCAGCGTCGTCTCGTAGTCGTCGGCGAGCGCGCGCTCCATCCTGCGCTCGACGGTGCGGCCGAACGGATCGAGCGACGTGCCGCGCAGGCTGCGCACGCGCGCGAGCATGCCGAGCACCGGCCACATCCACTGGCCGAACACACGCTTCTTCGGCACGCTGCCGTCGCGGCCCGCTTTCGCGACCGTCGGCGGCGCCAGGTTGAACTTCACGCGATAGTCCTGCCCCGGCACGCCTTCGAACTGCGCTTCGAGCGCCGAGCGGAACGCGCCATCCGCATACAGTCGCGCGACCTCGTATTCGTCCTTCACCGCGAGCAGGCGATGGAACGTCGTCGCGACCGCGCGCGTCAGCGCATCGTCGCCCTTCGCGCGCGCGGCGCCCACGAGCGCGAGGTAGCGCTCGACGTAGCGCGCACCGCCGTACGCGGACAGGCGCGCTTCGCGGTCCGCGATCAGGTCGCCGAGCGTCTCGATCGCGACCGGCGCCGCCACCGTGTGCCGCGCGTTCCACAATGCGTCGAGACCAGCCGGATCGCCCGCCGCCATCCGGCCGACCGAGAACGCGAGCTTGTTCATCGGCACCGCGACGTTGTTCAGCTCGATCGCGCGCATCATTGCCGCGTGCGACACCGGCACGAGGCCGAGCTGCCACGCGAAGCCGAGCATCAGGATGTTTGCGCCGATCGAGTCGCCGAGGAATTTCGCGGCGAGCGCCTGCGCGTCGCAGCTCGACAGGAAGCCGTCGCCGGCCGCATGGTGCATCTTCTCGAGCAGCGCGTCCGCGTGCAGGCTCGCGTCGGGGTTCTGCACGAACGACGCGTTCGGGATCCGGTGCGTGTTGACGACGATCCGCGAACGCTCGTGACGCACCGTCTGCAGTGCCTCGGCGCTCGCGCCGACGACCATGTCGCAGGCGAGCAGCACGTCCGCCTGCTGCGTGTCGATGCGCACCTGGTTCAGCCATTCGTCGCGCGCGGCGATCCGCACGAACGACAGCACCGAGCCGCCCTTCTGCGCGAAGCCCATGAAGTCGAGCACCGACGCGCTCTTGCCTTCGAGGTGCGCGGCCATGCTGATCAGCGCGCCGACCGTCACGACGCCCGTGCCGCCGACGCCCGTCACGAGCATGTCGTACGGCGCCGCGTCGAGATGCGTGGCCGGCACCGGCAGCGCATCGACACGCGCGGCGAGCGCCGCCTCGTCGAACGCCGCACCCGCGGCCTTCTTCAGCGCCGCGCCTTCGACCGTCACGAAGCTCGGGCAGAAGCCGTTCACGCACGAGAAGTCCTTGTTGCACGACGACTGGTCGATCCGGCGCTTGCGGCCGAGCGGCGTCTCGAGCGGCTCGACCGACAGGCAGTTCGACTGCACGCCGCAATCGCCGCAGCCTTCGCACACCGCATCGTTGATGAACAGGCGCTTGTCCGGGTCGGGGAACTCACCCTTCTTGCGGCGGCGGCGCTTTTCGGCCGCGCAGGTCTGGTCGTAGATCAGCACGGTGACGCCCGGCGTCTCGCGCAGCTCGCGCTGCACCGCGTCGAGCTCGCTGCGGTGATGGAACGTCGTGCCTTTCGGGAACAGCCCGTGATGGCCGTCGTACTTCTCCGGCTCGTCGGACACGACGACGAAGCGCGACACGCCTTCCGCCTCGACCTGCCGCGCGATCTGCGGCACCGAGATGCTGCCGTCGACCGGCTGGCCGCCCGTCATCGCGACCGCATCGTTGTAGAGGATCTTGTACGTGATGTTTGCCTTCGCGGCGACGGCCTGGCGGATCGCGAGGATCCCCGAGTGGAAATAGGTGCCGTCGCCGAGGTTCTGGAACACGTGCTTCGTGTTCGTGAACATCGCGTGCGCGGCCCAGTCGACGCCCTCGCCGCCCATCTGGATCAGCCCGGTCGTGTCGCGCTCCATCCACGACGCCATGAAGTGGCAGCCGATGCCGGCCTGCGCGATCGAGCCCTCCGGCACCTTCGTCGACGTGTTGTGCGGGCAGCCCGAGCAGAAGTACGGCGTGCGCTTCACCGCGTCCGCTTCGTTCGACAGGATCTGCGGCGCGACGAGATCGACGACGCGTTCGCGGCGGTCGAGCGCCGGCTTGTGACGCGCAAGCCATGCGGCGAACACCGGCAGGATCCGCGACGGGCGCAGTTCGCCGAGCTCCGACAACAGGCACGCGCCTTCGGCGTCGTGCTTGCCGAGCACGCGCGGTCGCGCGCCATCCGCGCGGTTGTACAGGTAGTCCTTGATCTGCTGCTCGATCACCGGGCCCTTCTCTTCGATGACGAGCACTTCCGACAGGCCGTCGACGAAGGTTTCGATCCGCGTCATCTCGAGCGGATACGACAGGCCGACCTTGTAGATCCGTACGCCCGCCGCTTCCAGATCGGCGACGGTGAGGTCGAGCCGGCGCAATGCCTCCATCAGGTCGAGGTGCGCCTTGCCGCAGGTGACGATGCCGACGTTCGCGTGCGCGCTCGGCGCGATCCATTTGTCGATGCTGTTCGTGCGCGCGAAGTGGCGCACCGCGTCGAGCTTCGCCGCGAGGCGCGCTTCGATCGCGAGGCTCGGCAGGTCGGGCCAGCGGTTGTGCAGGCCGCCGGCCGGCGGCGTGTAGCCTTCGGGCGCGGACCAGTGCGTCTGCAGCGCGTCGAGATCGACGGTCGAACCCGATTCGACCGTTTCCGAGATCGCCTTGAAGCCGACCCACGCGCCCGAGTAGCGCGACAGCGCCCAGCCGTACAGGCCGAATTCGAGCATGTCGGCGATGTTCGACGGATTCACGACCGGCATGTGCCACGCGATCATCGCGAAGTCGCTCTGGTGCGGCATCGACGACGACACGCAGCCGTGATCGTCGCCGGCGACGACGAGCACGCCGCCGTGCGGCGACGAGCCGTATGCGTTGCCGTGCTTCAGCGCGTCGCCCGCGCGGTCGACGCCCGGACCCTTGCCGTACCACATCGCGTACACGCCATCGACGGTGCGTTCCGGATCGGCCTCGACGCGCTGCGTGCCGAGCACCGCGGTGCCGCCGAGCTCCTCGTTGATCGCGGGCAGAAAACGCACGCCGCCGCCGTCGAGCAGCTTCTTCGCTTTCCACAGCTGCTGATCGACCATCCCGAGCGGAGAACCGCGGTAGCCGCTGACGAAGCCGGCCGTGTTCAGGCCCTGCGCGGCATCAGTCGCGCGCTGCATCAGCAGCAGGCGCACGAGGGCCTGCGTGCCGGTCAGGAAGATCCGGCCGCGCGTCGCGGTCAGGTTGTCGGTCAGACGATAGTCGGATAGAGCGGGCGTGCCGTCGATGGGCAAGCGGGCGGTCATGGGGACGTCTCCTGATTTGTACTGTTCTGGGCTGCCGCGGCGGGGCGTCGGGCGACGCGCCGGCCGGCAGCGGCGGAATGGCTCTATTTTTTCGCGCGGAGACGAGAATGTTTTTTCTCATCTTGCGCGGACAGCCCCGTGACGAGAAAAACCGCGCAGTATTTGCGGCCGTTTTGAGAGAGTTTTCGCGCACGGCCGTCGAAGCGGGTGAATCGGCATGGATCGGGTACGCAGGCGCGGCTCGGTGCGGCAGTCGTGCACATTCGCGCTGGCAACCCGCGGCGGCGGGGTGGCCGCTCGCGCGCCGGACGACGCGGCCCGGCGGCCCGCGAGCCGGCATCCTCACCGTTCGGATGCACAGCATTTGGATTTGTCCGGGAGGCGGATATCCACAAAGGAAATGCGCCCGATCAGGCGCTCATCCTCACCTGTGAAATGCACAGCTTTTCGACTTTCCGGAGTGGCTGGATATCCACACGAAACTTTCCGGTTTGGGCGTTCTCGCTCACCGTTAAAATGCACAGCGTTTCGACTCGGCGAAATGGTCGATGGCCGCGACGGGAACGCAGCCCATTCGGCGTTCATGCTCACCTGTGAAATGCACAGCTTTTCGATTTGTCGGGGTGGCCGGATATCCACACGGAAACCTTCCGGATTGGGCGTTCACTCTCACCGCTAAAATTCACAGCGTTTCGACTTGCCGGGAAAGTCGGGGCCATGGGAACGCGCTGATCGGGCGCTCACCCTCACCTTTGGAATGCACAGCATTTCGCGTCGTTTCCGGGGGTGGATATCCACAACCCGAATGACGCTTTCAGCCACATCCGGTCACGCTCACCTGTGCAATGCACAGCGTTTCGAGTTGCTTCGGGATGGGGATATCCACAACGAAAGCGACTGTGTGATCGACGGCCCGCGTGTCGATCGGATCAGCCCGTTGTCCTCATGAAACGGCCGCGTGGCGTGCCGCAGCCGGCTTGCGGGCAAGGTGCTCACCTTTCGAAGGCACAGCGTTTCGAGTGGCTTCGACGGGTAGTTGTCCACATGCGCGTGAACACGCAACGCCGCGCCATCCGTCGAGTTCATTCGATCTGCAGCCGTTCCGGTGCATGCGCCGCTTGCGAGCGAGCCAACGGCCCTGACGGCTGCGCGCTGTCCGCGCCGACCTGCTCCCGAGCCGACTCCGGACGGGCCACGGAGCGCCGCATCCACGGCATTTGCGGTTAGTCATTTTAAAACTAGTTAATTTACGACTTACCCGGTCCTTCGCCCTTCCGCCGATCGATTGGCCGCGCTTCCCGACTGTGTCGGCAGGCCCCGTTCAGTCGCCGCCCCTCGCCGGGCACGCCTCGCCGGCCGCCCCTGGCCGGGCGCACCTCGCCGGGCGCCCCTCGCCGGCCGCCCCTCGCCGGCCGCCCCTAGCCGGGCGCACCTCGCCGGCCGCCCCTGTCCGAACCTCCGCGGCTCGGGTACGCTTGACCCTCAGCGAACATCGCCATGCGGAGGCACGATGAAGCTCTACTACTGGCCGAAAACCCGGGCGTTCCGGGCCCTGTGGATGCTCGAGGAAGTCGGCGCGGTGTACGAACTCGTGCCGATCGACCTGCGTTCGCACGAGCAGGGCAGCGATGCGTTCGTCCAGGTCAATCCGATGGCGAAACTGCCAGCGCTAGACGACGGCAGCGTGCCGTTCGCCGAATCCGGCGCGGTACTGCTCTACCTCGCCGACCGCTTTGCCGACGCGCGGCTCGGCATCGCGCCGGACGATCCGCTGCGCGGCCGCTTCCTGCAATGGCTGTTCTTCACGCCGACCTGCCTCGAACCGGCGATGGCGGAAAAATTCACCGGTGCGTCAGGCAACCCGGTCGCGTTCGGCTGGGGCAACATCACGCGCGTGCAGCGCGCGCTTGCGCAGACGCTCGCGCATCAACAATGGCTCGTCGGCGAGCAGTTCACCGCAGCCGACCTGCTGCTCGCAAGCACGCTGCAGATCGCGCTCGACGCGCACTTGCTGCCGCGCGAAGGCGTGCTCGGCGATTACGTCGCGCGTGCGGAAGACCGCGACGGCTTCCGCCGCGCGATCGCGATCGAGCAGCGCGAGGCGGCACGGCTGCTGCATCCGTGATGCGCCGGTAGCGCGCTACCTGCTACCCGCCGCCTGCCGCCCGCTGCCACCGCCCACGAAACGCCGCTACATGGTGGGCGCAGCGGAGTCAGGCGCGTGCGCCCCGGAAGACACGGCGGTCGCGCCGGGGGTGCCGCCGTCGGTGTCCGCGTCGACCGGCACGATCTCGTGGAAGTGCGTGTAGTCGATGTGCGTGATGCCGCCCTCCTCGTGCATCAGGTCGACGTAGCGATGGAGCCAGCGGATCTCGCCGTGCTCCCACGAGTACCGCGCCTGCATCACCTGCGAGGTCGTCTCGTCCGAGCCTTCGATCGTGATCAGCAGCGACGCATCGCGCGCCGCAAGCGAATCGGCCGTCTCGCCGAACAGCGGGCTCGACTCATCGATCACGTGCATCAGGTTCCAGCCGAGCAGGAAGATCGGATGCTCGCTGCGCACGAGCGGCAGGTCGTGGATCTTGCGCAGCGTATAGCCTTCGTGCGTGCCTTCGACGCGCATCAGCCGCAGTTTCGCGCGCGCCTCGGCGATCACGTTCTGGCGCGCGTTCGCAACCCGCACCATCAGCGTCATCCGGCCGTTCAGCGGCCGCACGATCGCGTAGCGCGCGAACAGGATCTTCGCGCGCGGCCGCGAGAAACGCGCGAAGACGAGCCCCGTGGCCAGCGCGATCCCCGACATCCCGATGAAGATCTCGAGCGTCGCGACGAGGTGCGCGTAGACGGTCTGCGGATGCATGTCGCCGTAGCCGACGGTCGCGAGCGTCTCCACGCTGAAAAAGAACGCGCCGCCGAACCCGGCCGGCGACTGGTTCGCGATCGGCGCGGTGCCGAGCAGGTACAGCGTCGCGAAACAGCCGTTCATCAGCAGGAACAGCACCGCGAGCGACAGGAAGAACATCGGCCAGCTCACCGTCAGCGCGCGGTGGTACAGGTCGCGCCAGCCGAGCGGCGGCATCCCGTACGCGATCACGTGACGGGTGCCCGACCAGATCTTGCGGCCGCGGCCGCGGGGGTGAATGGAGGCGGAGGAATCTTTCATGACGCGTCGCCGCTGACGGGGAGCGACGAGCGTAGCACGGGGAACGCCGGGCAGGAATGCGCGGGCGCGGTGGAAGCCGGGCGGCGTGCGTTGCTGCACCGCTTCCACGCGTGAACCCTGCCCGGCCCGATATTGCGCCGGATTGCGCCTAACATTGAATCTCGGTGCATCGCGCTGTGCACGATCGCGGGATCCGCAGACAGATCGGCAAACACGGGAGTCGCCATGGGAGACCAACACAATCCGCAACGCCGGCGCCTGCTGCACACGGCCGCCGCAGGCAGCCTGCTGGTTGTCGGCGGAAGCTGGCAACGCCACGCCAGCGCGGCCGACGCGGTCACGCTGCCTTTCGAGAACGGCCTGCGCGAGCTGACGCGCGCGTTTCCGCAAAAGGGCGAGATGCTGCTGGTGCGCATCCGTCCGCCGCTGCTCGAAACCCCGTTCGCCGTGTTCGACGACGGCGTGTTCACGCCGAACGACCGGTTCTTCGTGCGCTGGCATCTCGCCGACATCCCGACGCGCATCGACGCCGGCGCGTTCCGGCTCGCCGTGCACGGGCTCGTCGAGCGCCCGGTCGAACTGAGCCTGCACGATCTCATGAGCAACTTTCCGCACGTCGACGTTGCCGCCGTCAATCAGTGCGCGGGCAATTCGCGCGGCTTCTTCGCACCGCGCGTCGCCGGCGGCGAATGGGGCAACGGCGCGATGGGCAACGCGCGCTGGACGGGCGTGCGGCTGAAGGACATCCTCGAGCGCGCGGGCGTGAAGGCGGGCGCGGTCCAGGTCCGCTTCCGCGGCCTGGACAACGGCGTACTGCCCGCCACGCCGCCGTTCATCAAGGCGCTCGACGTCGACCGCGCGCGCGACGGCGAAGTGATCGTCGCGTTCGGCATGAACGGGCAGCCGCTGCCGCTGCTCAACGGCTTCCCGCTGCGTCTCGTCGTGCCCGGATGGTATTCGACGTACTGGGTGAAGATGCTGCACGACATCGAGGTCATCGACCGGCGCGACGACAATTTCTGGATGGCGAAGGCCTATCAGATTCCCGACACGCCGCATGCGAGCATCCAGCCCGGGCAGACGGGCGTCAAGACCGTACCGATCAGCCGGATGGTGCCGCGATCGTTCGTCACCAACCTCGCCGACGGCGCCGTGATCGCGCTCGACCGCACGCAGACGGTTCGCGGCATCGCGTTCGGCGGCGACACGGGTGTGCGCAAGGTGCTGTTCTCGCACGACGGCGGCGCGTCGTGGTCGGCGGCGCGGCTCGGGAAGGACTACGGCAAGTACAGCTTTCGCCGCTGGGAAGCGCAGTTCACGCCGCACCGCGCCGGACAGGCCGTGCTGCAGGTCAAGGCGGTCAACGACGACGGCGTCGAGCAGCCCGACACCCCGCCCTGGAACCCGGCCGGCTACATGCGCAATGTGGTCGAATCGACGAAGGTGTTCGTCGCGTGAGGAGCCGCTGATGACGAAGACATGTGCCGCGATCCTGCTCGCCGCCGTGGCGTGCGCGGGAAGCATCGCGATGGCGGAAACGGCCCGGCCGGCGCGCGCTGCAGCGGCCGGGACGGTCGAGGTCCAGTTGCCCGGGGATACGCAGAAGTTTCCGCCTGGCCCGGGCGCCGATCTCGCGAACCTGCACTGCCTGACCTGCCATTCGGTCGACATGGTGACCCGGCAGCCGCCGCTGTCGTTCCAGGAGTGGAAGGCGGAAGTCGCCAAGATGCGCGCGGTCTACGGTGCGCCGCTGCCGCCTGACGCGATCGACGACATCGCGCGATACCTGACCGCGATCAACGGAAAGCCGTGACGCATTGCAAGGCCACGCGGCGCGCCGGTGAAAATGCCGGCCGCCCGTCGGCCACGAAGTGCGCGTTGCCGTTTCTCCGGCCCGCCGCCGGTATGCGTGCCGACGAGGCAGCGTATCCGCATTTGGAAAAGGTCGGCAGCACGCTGCCGGCCCCTCTCTCGCTGATCGCAGCGCGCGTCACGCGCCTCGGTCAATTCCTGTCGACGATCACCCGGTCGAACGTGCCGCCGTCCGCGAAGTGGGTCTTCTGCGCGTTCGCCCAAGTGCCGAAGACCTGCTCGACACTGAACGTCTTCAGCGGCTTGAACTCGGCCGCGTGCTTCTTCAGCACATTCGGATCGCGCGGACGCAGATGATGCCGCGCGATGATCTCCTGCGCGTCCGGCGTGTACAGGTAGTCGAGATACGCCTGCGCGACCTTGCGCGTGCCCTTCTTGTCGACCACCTTGTCGACGATCGCGACCGGCGGCTCCGCGAGGATGCTCGCCGACGGATACACCGCGTCGAACTGCGCGCCCGACGCACCGGTATCCATCAGCGCGACCTCGTTCTCGAACGTGACGAGCACGTCGCCGATGCCGCGCTGCGTGAACGTCGTCGTGGCGCCTCGGCCGCCCGAATCGAGCACCGGCACGTTGCGGAAGATCGCCTTCTCGAAGTCGAGCGCCTGCTGGTCGGTCGCGCCCTTCTGCTTCTGGTAGCCCCACGCGGCCAGATACGCGTAGCGGCCGTTGCCCGACGTCTTCGGGTTCGCGATGATCACCTGCACGCCCGGCTTCGCGAGGTCGCTCCAGTCCTTGATCCCCTTCGGGTTGCCCTTGCGCACGAGGAACACCATCGTCGTCGAGTACGGCGAGCTGTTGTCGGGGAAGCGCGCGCGCCAGTCCTTCGGCAGCAGCTGACCGCGCTCGGCGAGCAGGTCGATGTCGTTCGGCTGGTTCATCGTCACGACGTCGGCCTGCAGGCCCTGCAGCACCGACAGCGCCTGCGCGCTCGATGCGCCGTGCGACTGCTTGATCGTCACCGTCTCGCCGGTCTTCTGCCTGTAAGCGGCCGCAAAACCCGCGTTGATGTCCTTGTACAGCTCGCGCGTCACGTCGTACGACACGTTCAGGAGCGACGTGTCGGCATGCGCGGCCGCCGTCGAAACGACCAGCGCCGCCGCGGCGATGCCCTTCAGCAGCCGGCCGCCGATTCCGTGCGTGTATCCCATCGTTGAAATGCCCCGCTTCCAGTGGTTCCAGTGGTGGATGCGTGACGGCGCGCGCACGCACCGTCATCGAAACGTAAGCGGGCATTCTAGCGGCCGGCCGCGCGGCGCCATCCAATCAGTCATGGAAAGCAAAGCAGGAATTCTGCTAAGTGGCGGCGACCGCTCGCGCAGGCGTCCGATCTGATGCTAAGATCGCCGTTCAGCCCACTTCACGGTCCATCCATGTCCGCTGCCCTGCGTTCGCATCCGATCCTCGCCGCCGTTGCGGCAGGCGCGCGCGCGGCCGGGCTGAAAGCGAAAAAACGACTCCTCGACTGACGGGGATGTCGCGTCCCGTCAGGCGATTGCCGGACGGGATGCCCGCAAGCCGTTTCTCTCTCCTCGCTTGCACGCCTCTTTCCGGCACCCCGCCGGCGGAACGGTTCTCTCCCATCCGTTTCCACCATGAGGCTTTGCATGCAAGCACGTTTCGAAGGTATCTGGCTGCCGATCATCACGCCGTTTCACGACGGTGAAGTCGACCATGCGACGCTCGCGCGGCTCGCCCGCCGCTATGCGGCCACCGGCATCGCCGGCTTCGTCGCAGGCGCGACGACGGGCGAAGGCGCGCTGCTCGACGCGCGCGAACAGGACGCCGTGTTCGCGACCATCCGCGACGCGGCGCCGGGTTTTCCGATCGTCATCGGGCTGACCGCGAGCGCGACGCATTTCGCCGCGGCCCGCGCGCGCGAACTCGCCGCGCTGCGCCCCGCCGGCCTGCTCGTCACGCCGCCCGTCTACGTGCGGCCGACGCAGGACGGCATCCGGCGGCACATCGAGGCGATCGTCGAGGCCGCCGACCTGCCGGTGCTTGTCTACAACATCCCGTACCGCACTGGCGTGAACGTCGAATTCGAGACGCTGCAGGCGCTCGCGCGCGATCCGCGCGTCGCGGGCGTGAAGGAATGCGGCGGCAGCTTCGAGCGGATGACGCGGCTCGTCCACGACACGCCGCTCGCGATCCTGTCCGGCGACGACAACCAGAACTTCGCGGCGCTATGCGCGGGCGCGCACGGCACGATCGCGAGCAGCGCGCACGTGCTGCCCGAATGGCACGTGCGCATTCACGCACTGGTGCGCGACGGGCGGCTCGCCGATGCGCGACGGCTCTCGGTCGCGCTGCAGCCGCTCGTCGCGGCGCTGTTTGCGGAGCCGAATCCGGCGCCCGTGAAGGCGCTGCTGGCTGCGCAGGGCTGGTGCGAGGACGGCTTGCGGCTGCCGTTCGTGCCGGCGAGCGATGCGTTGCGGGCGAGGCTGGTCGAGCTTCATGAGGAACTCGAAGCGTCCAAGTCGGTTGTCGCGACTGTTTAGGATTTCGATCGAGAAACTGTTTCAAACCGTCAGGATCCAGGACGATCCGTACTGCGCAAGATGGCCGTCGGCGGTGACAAGGCGCAACGGTTCGTAGTGAGCCTGCGCCACGAGCAACCGGTCGAACGGGTCGCGGTGATGGTGCGGCAGGTTGCGCACGGCCGCGCCGTGCGCTGCCCGAACCGGTAGTTCGTTGTACCCGCTCGCATCGATCTCATCGATGAGCCGATCGATGTCGACGTTCAGCTTTCCCCGCCCGACCTTGATGGCCGCTTCCCAGATACTCGCGCTGCTGACGAACACTTCATCGGCAGCGGCGATCAGCGTGCGTGCGCGGATACTCAGCTTCGGGTCATCGGTCACGACCCAGATAAAGATGTGCGTATCGAACAGCAAACGCATCACTTCCCCTCGAAAGCATCCAGCACGTGATCGGGCAGCGGCGCATCGAAGTCGTCGGCAATCCAGACCTGGCCTTTGAGCGCACCGAACCGCCGGACGGGTTTGACGCGCTTGACGGGTTCGACGGGTACGAGCCGGACCGCGGGTTTGCCGTGAATCGAGATCAGGACTTCCTCGCCGCCCATCGCGGCATCGACGAGCCGGGACAGATCGAGCGCGGCTTCGTTGAGGCTTGCGTTCTGCATGATCGACTCCATTGAGTGGCCCACCATTGTCGCGAGATTCGACAGTTCGCTCCAGTTGGCCAAATGGGCGACCGAACGCGCATTTGCCGATCGCGATCACGCAGCGAGCACTGTCGTGGTCGCCTCCGTCGCATCGCGCACCGCCTGCGTCACGATCCGCGCGAGCCGGTCCACCGTCGGCGTCGCCGACGACGCGTGCCGCAGCAGCATCAGCGGCAGGCTCGGCAGTTCGGGCAGCCCGAGCGGTGCGCCGTCGAGCAGCCGAACCGACGCGGGCAGCCCGTAATGCGAGCGCACCGTGAGCCCGAGACCCGCCGCCGCCGCGGCCCACAGGCCCGCGAGGCTCGGTGTGGTGAACGCGACGCGCCACGGCACGCCCGCGCGATCGAGCGCGTCCGTCGCTGCGCCGAAGAAGCGGCACGGCCGATCGAACACGACGAGCGGCAGCGGTTCGCCCGGCACGGAAACGGAGCCGATGACCGTGCCGCCGCGCGCGTCCGTCGCCGCCCCAGCTTCGGCCGCCCCCTCTCCACCGCCGTCCGGAACACCGACACCGGCCATACCCATGCCAACCGCCCCGATCCACCGCATCGGCACATGCGCGATCGCCCCGCTGTCGATCCCCGCCCGCGACACGCGCGCCGCCGACGCGGGGTCTCCCCACACCAGCGCGAGATCGAGCTGGTTCGCGTCGAGCCGATCGAGCAACTCGGCGTTGCGCGCGACGCGCGCCTCGATCCGCACCTTCGGATGCGCACGTGCGAAGCGGCCCAGCACGCCGGGCAGGATCGCCTCGCCGAAATCCTCCTGCAGGCCGATCCTCACCCAGCCGTCGAGATTCGCGCCGCGCACGGCGGCGGCCGCCTCGTCGTTCAGCTCGATCATCCGCCGCGCGTAGCGCAGCATCGCGTCGCCGGCATCGGTCAGCGCGAGCCCGCGCCCCGACTTGACGAAGAGCGGCGTGCCCGCCTGCTCCTCGAGCTTGCGAATCTGCGCGCTCACTGCCGACGACGAGCGCGCGACGCGGTCCGCCGCCTTCGCGAAGCTGCCGAGATCGACGCCCGCGACGAGGCTGCGCAGCGCGGCGATGTCGAAATTGGGGTACGCCGCCGATTCAGACATTTCAACCATCCTGTTTTATCGAACGATTCATCAAAAACTTTCCGATTTTCAGGACGAATCTAGGACGCGAGACTGTGGCTGTCAATGTCCGCTCGCTCACTGATCGTCATGGAAACTTCACTCCCTCTTGACCCTTGCGCGCCGGCCCGCCCCGCGCGCGGCCCGGCTCATCGCTGGCGCGTGCTCGCGGCCGGCGTCGCCGCGAACATGAGCTTCTCCGCCGCCGCGACCGGCATCCCGACCACGGCCGTGTGGCTGCGCGCCGACTACCGGCTCGACAACGCCGCGCTCGGTGTCGCACTCGGCGCGCTCGGCCTCGGCGTCGCGCTGTCCGAGCTGCCGTGGGGCATCGCTGCCGACCGCTTCGGCGACCGGCGCGTGCTGCTGTCCGGGCTCGTCGCCACGGCCGTGATGTTCGTGCTGATGGTGTTCGCGATCGTGCCGTCCGCCCACGCAGTGCCGCCGCTCGCGCGCGTCGCGGCCGCGCTGTTCTGCGTCGGACTGCTCGGCGGCAGCGTGAACGGCTCGAGCGGCCGCGCGGTGATGCGCTGGTTCGGCGAACGCGAGCGAGGACTCGCGATGAGCATCCGCCAGACCGCGGTGCCGCTCGGCGGCGGCGTCGGCGCCGCGCTGCTGCCGTCGCTCGCGTCGCATGTCGGGTTCGCCGCGGTGTTCGGCGCGCTGGCGCTGCTGTGCGCGGTGTCCGCAGCGCTGACCTGGCGCTGGTTGCACGAGCCGCCGGACAGCCACACGGCCGCGCCGCCCC
This sequence comes from Burkholderia sp. MR1-5-21, assembly GCF_053427715.1. NCBI lineage: Bacteria > Pseudomonadati > Pseudomonadota > Betaproteobacteria > Burkholderiales > Burkholderiaceae > Burkholderia > Burkholderia sp. MR1-5-21. The sequence goes on along the minus strand of NZ_JBSAXD010000009.1, from coordinate 39,469 downwards.
ACGTTTCCGGACAGCCCGTGCGACCTGAACGCGGGCCGCTCGCGAGCGGCCCGGTCTGGCGGATCGTGCTCGGCATCGGCCTGCTGTGCGCGCCCCAGTTCGCGGTGCTGACATTCGCGACCGTGTTCCTGCACGATTTCGGCCGGCTCGGCGTCGCGGCGATCAGCACCGCAATGGTCGCGCTGCAGGCGGGCGCGATGACGATGCGCGTGTGGAGCGGGCGCCACACCGACCGGCACGGCAACCGGCGCGCATACCTGCGCAGCTCGGTGCTCGTCGCGGCCGCGTCGTTCGCGCTGCTGGCGGCGGCGACCGCCGCGAGCCCGCAGGTGCCGATCGCCGCGATCGTCGCGGTGCTGGTGTTTGCGGGCATCTGCGTGTCGGCGTGGCACGGCGTCGCGTACACGGAACTTGCGACGCTCGCCGGCGCGAACCACGCGGGCACCGCGCTCGGCATGGCAAACACCTGCGTGTACCTGGGTCTGTTCGCGACGCCGCTCGCGATCCCGCCGCTGCTCGCGCACACGTCGTGGAGCGTCGTCTGGCTCGCGACGGCGGCATGCGCGTGCGCGGCGTGGCCGCTGTTTCCGAGGCGTGTACGTTGAGCCCGCCCGCCCGCATCCCGAGCGGGCAGGCATCGGCTCCCGGTCGCGCCGCACGCGCGCGACCGGGAGCCGACTACTGGACGGAACGCACGCGCGCCGCCTGTCACGCGCGGCATTCGCCCCGTGCTGCGCATCAAGGCGTCAGAGCCCCTCCTGTGCCAGCGCTCGCTGCGCGGCCGGCCGCGCGGCGACGCGTTGCGCATGCGCGCTCCATGCGACGTGCCGCGTCATGTCGAGCCCGATCGCCGCGCCCCAGCGATACAGCACGAGCAGGAACGGATCGACGATCGAAAAGCCGCCCGGCTCGGCCCATTCGCGTCCGTCGGCCAGCGCCGCTTCGATCGTCGCGTTCGCGGCGTCGATCACATCGCGCCCATGCGCGCTGATCGCGCCATGCACGGCCGGATCGTCGACGAAGCGGCCCGGCCGCCACAGCGCGCCATAGCCGACGCCGTGTACCCAGCCGACGAGCCACGCGAGCCATTCCTGACAGCGCGCCTCGCGCAGCGGATCGTCGAGCGGCAGCAGCCGTGCGTCGGGATGACGGCGCGCGAGGTAGCCGAGGATCGCGGGCGTTTCGGTCAGCACGCGCGATTCGCCGGGAATCGCGAGCGCCGGCACGCGCGCCTTCGGATTGGTCACCAGATAGCGTTCGCCAAGGTTGTCGCCGTGCCTGACGGACACGACTTCGGTATCGAACGGCGCGCCGGTTTCCTCGAGCGCGATGTGCGTCGCGAGCGAACAGGCGCCCGGCGAGTAGTAGAGACGATAGGTGTTCATGTCGACGTTGCCATGGAGGCCGTGTGGAAGATGGCAGCGAGTGTAGGAACGCGGGCTCGGCGCCGGCAAACGATGAATTGTCGTGCTCGGGCATTAGTGCTACTAATACGCGCCATGCGACCGATCCATCTTCCCCCGCTGCAGACGCTGCGCGCATTCGAGGCCGCCGTGCGGCTGCAGAGCTTCACACGCGCGGCCGACGCGCTCGCGCTCACGCAGGGCGCGGTGAGCCAGCACATCCGCGCGCTCGAGGCGCAGCTCGGCTATCCGCTCTTCACGCGCGAACGCAGCGGCGCGACGCCGACGCATGCGGCCCACGCGCTCGCGCTGCAGGTGCGACAGGGCCTGAGCGTGCTCGAACGCGCGTTCGAGCCGGCGCTCGCGGCCCGCAGCCGGCCGCGCTCGCGCGCGGTCACGCTCGACGTCAGCGTGCTGCCGAGCGTCGCCGAGCGCTGGCTCGCGCCGCGCCTGCCGCGCTTCGCGGCCGCGCATCCGCACATCGACATCATGCTGCATCCGGATGCCGCGCTCGCGCCGCTGCGCAAGCGCGACCGCATCGACGTCGCGCTGCGCTACGGCCCCGGCACGTGGCCGGGCGTCGTCGCCGAGAAGCTGATGAACGAGACGATCTTTCCGGTCGCGAGCCCCGCGTACCGCAATCGCGACGGCGTGCTGCCGCGCGCGCCGGCCGATCTCGTGCGCGCGACGCTGTTGCGGCATCCCGCGCAGCCATGGGAGCCGTGGCTGCAAGCCGCGCGGCTCGACCTCACCGAATCCGCGCGCGCGCCGCGCTTCACCGACGCGAACGCGCTGATCGATGCGGCACTGAGCGGACGCGGCGTCGCGCTCGCGCGCCGCTCGCTGATCGAGCCGGAACTCGCGGCGGGCACGCTCGTGCGCGTGTCGACGATCCGCGTGACCGACGTATACGCGCACTATGTCGTCTGGCGTCCCGACCATCCGAAGGAAACGGCGATCCGCACCTGGCTCGACTGGCTGCGCAGCGAGGTGCGCCGCCGCACGCCGCGCCGCTGACGCATCCGTCCGAAAGCAATTCGTCACTTCAAGGAGTGAATTCCGGGCATCACGCCAGCTGCGCAAACGATTCACCGAAACGCCTCATCGGATCGGCATACTCGCAGACGTTCGAGATCAACCCCATTGGAGACATGTAATGCGCCGCGTTGCCACCGCCCTTGCCCTTGGTGCCGCAATGTTCGCCGCCGCGTGCAGCGACGATGCCCCGCACGATGCGCACGCGGCCGACGGGACGCAGCAGTCCGGCGCATCGGCCGGCGCGGCAAGCGCGTTCAACAGCGCCGCGCCCGGCGGCAACGCCGCGTCGGACGCTGCCGCCCCGCTTGCGCCGCCCGTCGTCCACTACCCGCCCGACGATGACGACGACGCCGCGAAACCCGCTGCCAGCGGGCCGGGCGCGGCACCGGCCGCCGCAGCATCGACACCCGGCTGATCTGCAGTTTCCAGCGGTACGCATCGAGCGGCCGCCGGCAGGGCGGACATCGATCCCTGCTGCAGCGAGTTGATTCGGTAACGGTTGCCGCCGCGCAGTCGTTCGCGCCTCATGCCCGGCGCGGCGTCGCCCGCGATCGGGGCCGCACTATCGGGAACCCGAAGGGGGACACGAAGCGATCAATCGCCCGCGTCGTCGCCGCGCACCCATGCGTGACGCGCGACGTTTCGAATGCTCGATGCGTCACACCGCATGCGCGAGCGCCCCGCCGGCGAACGCCGGCCCGAACTCCCCCGCCTCCTCGCGAAAGCGCAGCGGCGCCGCGCAATGCACGAGGGTGTCGACGAAGTACTTCGCGCGCGGCCACGGCCCGAAGCCGGCCGCGGTGTTGATGTGGCCCGCGTCGCCGAGATTGACGAACGCGCTGCCGAGCCGCTGCGCGAGCGCGCGCGCGTCGCCGAGCGGCATCCACGGGTCGGTCTCGCTGCCGATCACGATCGACGGCACCGCGAGGCGACGCGCGTCGAACGGCCCCGCGAACGTGAATTTCCTCGGACTCGCGGGCGCGACGAGCAGCACGCCGGCGACGTCGCCCGCATGCGGCCATTGCGCGAGCGCGTGCGCGGCCGCGAGGCAGCCGAAGCTGTGCGCGGCGAGCACGAACGGGCCGCGCTCGCGTGCGAGCAGCGCGCGCACGGACTGCGCCCAGCGTGCGAGGTCCGGCGCGTCCCAGTCGTCCTGCTCGACCCGCAGCGAACGCGGGAACTGCCGCTCGAGCCAGGTCTGCCAGTGAGCACCCTCGCTGCCGTGCAGGCCGGGAACGGTGACGAGCCGCGGCGGCCACGCCGTTTTGCTGCATGCGCGCATCATGATCACCCTCGCTGGCTGGTAGACGAGGTCCGATTGTGGCGCGCGGCGCATGGCGGCCGAACCAATATTTTGTGCTTTGCTTTTCGGCGGGCGGGTGCGCGCGGCGAATCGCGCTTCGGCCGTGCATCGGCCGCGTATCCGCCGTTTCCGCGCCCTGCGCGGGTCGCGGCGACGCAACCGCCCGCGAAACCGTAGAATGTGGGGTTCCAGAATGGAGACACCCGATGCCCGCTACGCCTTCCGGCGCGCTGCGCCCGTTCCATCTCGCATTTCCCGTGTCGAGCCTCGCCGACGCCCGCGCGTTCTACGGCGGCCTGCTCGGTTGCCCGGAGGGCCGCAGCTCGGATCATTGGGTCGACTTCGACTTCTTCGGCCACCAGCTCGTCGCGCACCTCGCGCCTGACGAAACGGGCGCGAGCGCCGTCAACCCGGTGGACGGCGACAACGTGCCGGTGCGCCACTTCGGCGTCGTGCTGTCGATGGACGAATGGCATGCGCTCGCCGACAAGCTGCAGGCCGCGCACACCCGCTTCGTGATCGAGCCGCACATCCGCTTCAAGGGCGAGGTCGGCGAGCAGGCGACGATGTTCTTCCTCGACCCATGCGGCAACGCGCTCGAATTCAAGGCGTTCGCCGACATCGGCCAGCTGTTCGCGAAGTGACCCGCATGAAAGTCCTGTTCTACTCGTCCTACCAGGAAGCCGACGCATGGCGCGCCGAGCTCGCGCAGGCACTGCCCGAAGCCGAGCTTCGCGTGTGGCAGCCGGGCGATGCGGCCGCCGCCGACTACGCGCTCGTGTGGCGTGCACCGCGTGAACTGTTCGCACCGCGCGACGGCCTGCGCGCGATCTTCAACCTCGGCGCCGGCGTCGACGCGCTGCTCGCGCTCGAGCGCGCGCATCCGGGCACGCTGCGCCGCGACGTGCCGCTCGTGCGACTCGAGGATTCGGGCATGGCGCAGCAGATGATCGAATATGTGACGCACGCGGTGCTGCGCTACCTGCGCCGCTTCGACGAATACGAGACGCTGCAGCGCGTGCGCCGCTGGCAGGTGCTCGAGCCGCATCCGCGCGCGACCTTCACGGTCGCCGTGCTCGGCCTCGGCGTGCTCGGCACGCAGGTCGCGCGCGCACTCGCCGGGCTGGGACTGCCGGTGCGCGGCTACAGCCGCAGTCCGAAGCAGCTCGACGGCATCGCGACGTTTGCCGGCTCGGCCGAGTTCGACGCATGCGTCGACGGCGCGAAGGTGCTCGTCAACCTGCTGCCGAGCACGCCGGACACCGACGGGATCCTCGACGCGCGCCTGTTCGCGCGTCTCGCGCCGGGCGCGTACGTGATCAACGTCGCGCGCGGCGCGCATCTCGTCGAAGCCGACCTGCTCGACGCGCTCGCGTGCGGCCGAATCGCGGCCGCGACGCTCGACGTGTTCCAGCACGAACCGCTGCCGGAAGACCATCCGTTCTGGCACGCGCCGCGCATCACAATCACGCCGCACAGCTCGGCCGAGACGCTGCGCGCGGAAGCCGCCACGCAGATCGCCGGCAAGATCCGCGCATTCGAGCGCGGCGAGCCGGTCACGGGCATCGTCGACTACGCGCGCGGCTACTGAATTGCCTTTTTCAAATAACCGGAGACAGCCATGACCTTCCCCACCGCCGTCAAGATCGTCGAAGTCGGCCCGCGCGACGGGCTGCAGAACGAAAAGACCTTCGTGCCCACCGACGTGAAGATCGCGCTCGTCGACCGCCTGTCGCGCGCCGGCTTCCGCAATGTCGAAGCCGCCTCGTTCGTGTCGCCGAAATGGGTGCCGCAGATGGCCGATGGCGCGGACGTGATGGCCGGCATCGAGCGGCGCGCCGGCACGATCTACTCGGTGCTCACGCCGAACCTGAAGGGCTTCGAGGGCGCGCTCGCCGCGCGCGCCGACGAGGTGGTGATCTTCGGCGCGGCGAGCGAAGCGTTCTCGCAGCGGAACATCAACTGCAGCATCGCCGAGAGCATCGCGCGCTTCGAGCCGGTCGCGAAGGCCGCGAAGGACGCGGGCCTGCGGCTGCGCGGCAGCGTGTCGTGCTCGCTCGGCTGCCCGTACCAGGGCGACGTGCCGGTCGCATCGGTCGTCGACGTCGTCGAGCGCTTCGCGGCGCTCGGCTGCGACGAGATCGACATCGCCGACACGATCGGCGTCGGCACGCCGACCCGCACGCGCGAAGTGCTCGCGGCCGTCACGCGCGTGTTTCCGCGCGAGCGCCTGTCGGGCCACTTCCACGACACCTACGGCCAGGCGCTCGCGAACATCTACGCGGCGCTGTTCGAAGGGATCGAAATCTTCCACGCGTCGGTCGCAGGCCTCGGTGGCTGCCCGTACGCGAAGGGGGCGACCGGTAACGTCGCGACCGAAGACGTGCTGTACCTGATGCAGGGCCTCGGCATCGACACGGGCGTCGATCTCGCGCAGGTCGTCGCCGCCGGCGAGTTCATCTCGAACGCGATCGGCCGCGCGAACGTGTCGCGCGCCGGCCGCGCGCTGCTCGCGAAGGCGCAAAGCGCGGCCGATGCGTCGAGCTGCGTCTGACCCCAGGGGCCTGTTCCCGCCAATCGCGGGCTTGTGCCGGCCGCCAGAACGAATTTTTCAGTGACGGGAACGTGCCCGACTCCAACGGATTGCCCAATATGACGACACCTGCTTCACTCGATTCCCTCCCCGATTCCGCGCGGCGCGTCGCGATGCTGCTGCGCGAGCGCGGCCACGCGAAAGGCATCGTGATGCTCGCCGAAACCGGCAAGACGTCGGCCGAGGCCGCCGCCGGGCTCGGCTGCTCGGTCGCGCAGATCGCGAAATCCATTCTGTTCCGCCGCCAGGCGGACGGCGCGCCGGTGCTGGTCGTCGCGAGCGGCGTGAACCGCGTCGACGAGAAGAAGGTCGCCGCGCAGGTCGGCGAGGTCGGCCGCGCCGACGCGAAATTCGTGCGCGACAACACGGGCTACGCGATCGGCGGCGTATGCCCGATCGGCCATCTTGTCGAGCCGGTCACGCTGATCGACGCCGACCTGCTCGCGCTCGACAGCCTGTGGGCAGCGGCCGGCCATCCGCACGCGGTGTTCAATCTGTCGCCGCAGGAACTCGTCACGCTGACCGGCGCGCCGATCGCGGACGTCGCGCTGCGCGAAACCGCATGAGCGACGTGCCGGAAAGCGCGGTCGCGTCGCCGTGCACGGGCGTGTGCAGGATCGATCCGCGCACCGAATGGTGCGCGGGTTGCCTGCGGACCCGCGATGAAATCAAGGCGTGGCGCGCGTCGGACGACGACGCGAGGCGCGCGGTGCTCGCGCGGCTCGATGCGCGGCGTGCGCTGGCGGCGAGCGACGCATAAAAAAAATGCCGTTCAGCCTGTCGGGCGAACGGCATCTCGAATCGGAATCCTGTGAACGTGATCAACGTCACAGCACCCATCATACGAGCGACGCCGACGGCATCGCATCGGGTGTTTCCCTACAACTTCTTACAGCCCGTTTCACTCCCCCGCATCGGACTTCGGCACGCATGCGCGCGCCGTGCCGCCGCGCCGTCGGCGCACCCCGCCGGCAAGCGCTGGCGGCCGCGCGAATCGCACGGCCGCTTCAGTTCCGGACGAGCGCGCGGCGCGCCGGCACGATGCGCCAGCCGAGGTTGACGCCAGCCGCCGCGAGCAGGATCAGCAGCGCGCCGAGCACCTGCGTCCATGCGAGCGTCTGCCCGAACGCAATGCGGTCGACCGCGATCGCGACCACCGGATAGACGAACGACAGCGCACCCGTCATCGCGGTCGGCAATTTCTGGATCGCGCCGTACAGCAGTACGTACATCACGCCCGTGTTCACGATGCCGAGCGCGACGAGATCGAGCCACTGCGCGGGTGTCGCGGGCAGCGTATCGAAGTGCGCGAACGGCGCGAGCATCACGACGCCGAGCCCGACCTGCAGCAGCGCGAGCAGATGCGGCGGCGTGCCTTTCAGGTGCTTCGTGATGATCGACGACACTGCGTACAGGAATGCCGCGCCGATGGCGAGCGCCACGCCTTCGAGGTACTCGCCCGGCATCGCGAGCACGGCCGGCTCGACGCGCACCACGCAGACGAGGCCGACGAACGCGAGCATCATCCACACGAGCGTCGACGCAGTGATCCGCTCGCGGAACACGATCGCGCCGAGCGCGACGAGCATGAATGGCTGCGTGTTGTAGACGGCGGTCGCCATCGAGATCGATGCGCGCGAGTACGCGGCGAACAGCAGCAGCCAGTTCGCGACGATCGCGACGCTGCCCGCCGCGGTGAGCAGCAGCATGCGCGGCGAAAACAGCGAGCGGCGCAGGAACCCGAACGCCGCGCAGACGATCGCGAGCGTCGCGGCGCCGAACACGCAGCGGAAGAACACGACATTGGCGAGCGGCTGGTGCGACGACATCACGAGCCAGCCGATCGTGCCGGACATCAGCATCGCGACGACCATCTCGGCGGCGCCGCGGCGAATTTCGTTCGAAGCCATCACAGTTCCCGTTGAAGGATCGGATGACTTCGATTCTAGGAACTTGCTTTCGCGATCTCCACGACTAAACTGAAGCGAATCCGCCGTTTCACCTTCGAAAGCAAAGTCATCATGCCAAAACGCCTTTCCCCGCCCGCGGTCGCGACGCTCGACGCGACCGACCGTGCGATCCTCGCCGCGCTCGCCGACGACGCGCGCATCGCCACCAGCGAACTCGCGCGGCAGGTCGGCCTGTCGGCGCCCGCGACCGCGGACCGCGTGCGGCGCCTCGAAGCGCAGGGCGTGATCGCCGGCTTCACGGTCGAGCTCGATCCGCGCGCGCTCGGCTATACGCTGCAGGCAATCGTCCGCGTGAAGCCGCTGCCCGGGCAGCTGCATCTCGTCGAGGAACTGCTGCGGCGCATTCCCGAATTCGTCGAATGCGACAAGGTGACGGGCGACGACTGCTTCATCTGCCGGCTCTACCTGCGTACGATCGAGCAGCTCGACGGAATCCTGTCGAAGGTGACGGAGCGCGCTGAAACCAGCACCGCGATCGTCAAGTCGACGCCCGTGCCGCGCCGGCTGCCGCCGCTCGCGGACGACGACGCGGCGCGCCACTGACGCACCGCCCGCCGCACCGCCGCAGTGCCGTGCCGCTCACGCGGCCGGTGCATGCAATCGGCTCATGCGACCGGCTCATGCAGCCGGATCACGCGCCTCGAAGAACGCGAGGATTTCGTCGATCAGTTCGACCGGCGCCTCTTCCGGAATGTAATGTCCGCAGTCGACCGCGCGGCCGCTGACGTCGCGCGCGACGTGCCGCCATTCGTCGAGCGGATCGAAGCAGCGGCCGACGATTCCGTTCTCGCCCCACAGCACGCGCAGCGGGCACGCAAGCTTGGTGCCGCGCTCGAGATCCGCACGGTCGTGCTCGAGATCGATCGTCGCCGACGCGCGGTAGTCCTCGCACATCGCATGCACGGCGCCCGGCTGCGCGAGCGCCGCGCGATACGCGGCGAGCGCCTCCGGCGCGAACGGCGCGAGGCCCGCCGAGCGGTTGCCCATCACGCGCTCGATGTACGCGTCGGTGTTGCCGCCGACGAGCGTCTCCGGCAGCGGCTCGGGCTGGATCAGGAAGAACCAGTGGAAGTACGCGGTCGCGAACGCGCGATCGGTCTTCTCGTACATCGCGAGCGTCGGCGCGATGTCGAGCAGCATCATCCGCTCGACCGCGTCGGGGTGATCGAGCGCGAGCCGGTGCGCGACGCGCGCGCCGCGATCGTGCGCGCACACGTAGAAGCGCTCGAAGCCGAACTGCCGCATCACCGCGACCTGGTCGGCCGCCATCGCGCGCTTCGAGTACGGCGTGTGCTGCGCATCGCTCGCGGGCTTGCCCGATGCGCCGTAGCCGCGCAGGTCGGTCGCGATCACCGTGAAATGGTTCGCGAGCGTCGCGGCGACGCGATGCCAGATCATGTGGGTTTGCGGATGGCCGTGCAGCAGCAGAAGCGGCGGCCCCGCGCCTCCTTTGACACCGAAGATGTCGGTGTCCTGCACCGTGACGCGAAATGGTGCGAATGTCTCGAACGACATGGTCTTGTTTCTCGTTGGTTTGTTATAGGCGGTTATTGTAGGAGCGCGTCCCGAACCGCACAGCGGCGTGGATACCCGAATTCGTAGAAAGAGAGCACTCACTCGATTGTGTGCACGCAGCACGTTTTGCTAAGCTCGCAAGCAAACGCACGATCGTTCGTATTAAAATGTGCCGCAGGCCTTCTGCAGCGGCTACACTCGAAACGCGCGTACGCGCCGCCGCACACGGCCACGATCCGCTTTGCATGGGACCAGAGCGCGCTGTCGGGGTCGGAGCAAATGATGAAGCACCCGCTCCCGCCTACGAAGCACTGAAGCGCCCACTCTGGCCGACACTGGAGACTTCATATGGCACTGCCCGCCGTCCTGCAGCATCTGACGCTGCCCGTCATCGCGTCGCCGATGTTCATCGTCAGCTATCCCGAACTCGTGCTCGCGCAATGCAAGGCGGGCATCGTCGGTTCGTTTCCTGCGCTCAACGCGCGCCCGGCCGAGCTGCTCGACGCGTGGCTCACGCAGATCCAGGCCGAGCTCGCCGACCACAAGGCGAAGCATCCCGATGCGGTGATCGGCCCGATCGCGGTCAACCAGATCGTCCACCAGTCGAACGCGCGGCTCGAGCACGACATCCGCGTGTGCGTCGACCACAAGGTGCCGATCTTCATCACGAGCCTGCGCGCGCCGTCGCGCGAGATCGTCGACGCGGTGCACAGCTACGGCGGCATCGTGCTGCACGACGTGATCAACCTGCGTCACGCGCAGAAGGCGCTAGAAGCGGGCGTCGACGGACTGATCCTCGTCGCTGCCGGCGCGGGCGGCCACGCGGGCACGACGTCGCCGTTCGCGCTCGTCGGCGAAGTGCGGCGGATGTTCGACGGCCCGATCGTGCTGTCCGGCGCGATTGCGAACGGCGGCTCGATCCTCGCCGCGCAGGCGATGGGCGCCGATCTCGCGTACATGGGCACGCGCTTCATCGCGACGCAGGAAGCGCACGCGATCGAGGACTACAAGCATGCGATCCTCAACGCGAAGGCGGCCGACATCGTCTACACGAACCTGTTCACCGGCGTGCACGGCAACTACATCCGCGAAAGCATCGAGAAGGCGGGGCTCGACCCGGACGCGCTGCCGGAATCGGACAAGACCAAGATGAACTTCGGCGGGGACAAGGCGAAGGCGTGGAAGGACATCTGGGGCGCAGGCCAGGGCGTCGGCCTGATGGACGACCTGCCGAGCGTCGCGACGCTCGTCGAGCGGCTGAAGCGCGAATACGACGACACGAAGGCGCGGCTCGGTATCGCCCGTTGAGCGAGACAAGCGTGCCAGGGCGGGCGCGCTGATGCGCGCATCCCGCCGGACGTCACACAAAACAAAAGCGCGAACCGGTCACGGTTCGCGCTTTTTCATTCGCGGCGAAATGGCGCGGCTCAGCCCGCGCGCTTGATCCGCGTGATCGGCAGCACGCGCAGGCGCGCCTCGATCGACGGGCACAGCGACTGGTCCTCGAAACGCGCGGCGAGGAAGTCGACGAACGAGCGCACCTTCGCGGACACGTGACGGCGGCTCGCATACACCGCGTAGATCGGCAGCTCGCGCGGCGGCACCGCGTCGAGCAGCACGGGCACGAGCCGTCCGGCCTCGAGGTCGTCGCCGACCACTTCCGTGCCGAGCAGCGCGATGCCCGCGCCGCCGAGCACCGCCGCGCGCAGCCCTTCGAGATGATTGACGATCAGGTTGCCGCCCAGATTCACGCGCGACGCGGCAGCCGCGTCGATCAGCATCGAATCGAGCATCGTCGCATTCGTGTCGCGACGCAGGTAATTGTGGTGCGCGAGATCGGCGATCGTCTGCGGCGTGCCGCGTTTCTCCAGATACCCGGGGGATGCGACGAGCAGGATGTGCGCGGTCGCGATCTGCCGCGCGACGAGCGACGACGACTTCAGGCCGTTTGGCGCCGCGCGCACGGCAACGTCGTAGCCTTCGTCGATCAGTTCGACGACGCGGTCCGACAGCGTGATCTCGACCGTCACGTCGGAGAAGCGGTCCGCGTAATCGGTCACCGCCTGCATCACGTGCCGCAGCCCGAACGCGGACAGCGACGTCACGCGCAGCCGGCCCTGCGGCACGACGCTCGCGGCGCCGACCGCCTGCCCGGCTTCGTCGAGTTCGGACAGCGCCTGCACCAGGCGCTCGTAATATTCGCGTCCCGCCTCGGTCGGCGCGACGCGACGTGTCGTGCGATGCAGCAGCCGCGCGCCGAGCTGCTGCTCGAGATGCATCACGTGCTTGCTCGCCATCGCAGCCGACATCTGCATACGCTCCGCCGCGCCGACGAAGCTGCCCACTTCGACGACGTAGCGAAACACATTCATGCTGACGAGGGTATCCATCGAACTAGCTCGCAATTCCAAAGAGTCATGCAATTACGAGATAGGGTAGCAAAAGTGAGGAAATCGAAAGGTCAACAAAGGCAAAACGGCGCCGCAATAGGCGGCGCCGTTCAGGAAAATGCAACAAGGCGCGAATCCGGGACGGATCGCGCGGCGGGATGCCCGCGGGGTCAGAACTTCGCGCGGATGCCTGCGCCGAACGTGTTGCCGTTCGACAGGCTGTTGATGTGGTCGTTCATGTACGCGGCGTATATGTCGGTGCGCTTCGACAGCGGATAGTCGTAGCCGACCGCCCAGGTCTGACGCGTCTGGTTCAGGCCGCCGCCGTCGCGCGAGTAGGCGTACGACGCCATCGCGCTGCCGGCGCCGAGCGGCACCAGCACGCCGCCTTGCCCGGTGTTGACGTGCCAGCTGCCGACGACCTGGTCATTCTTCGTATACATGTACTGCGCGAACAGCTTCACGAGCTTCAGGTCGTAGGTCGCGCCGACCTGCGCGATGCCCTGGCTCTTCAGGCCTGTCACGAGCGAGCTCAGGTCGCGCGGCGCGTTGTTGAAGTTCACGTACTGGTAGACGGCGGTTGCGGCGAACGGACCGTTCGCATAGTTGAACTGCGCGCTCCACTTCTTCGAGCCGTTGTCGCCGGCCTGGTTGCCGAGCGCGTACATCGCGCCGAAGTTGAACCCGCCGAACTGCGGCGACGTGTACGACACCGCGTTGTTCCAGCCCGAATCGCCGACCGCGCCCTGGTCGCTCGGATAGGTCGGGAACGTGCCGAGGCCGAGGAACGTGTGATAGACCATCGGCGAGAACGTGTACGAGTCGAAGAACGGGTTGAACAGGATCGTCGACAGGAACAGGTGCGTCGTCAGGCGGCCGGCCGTCACGGTGCCGTACGGCGCGCTGATGCCGACGTACGCGTTGCGCGCGAAGAACGTGTCGCCCTGGAAGCGGCCGAACTGGCCGTTCTGCGCGCGGAAGAAGCTTTCCAGCGTGAAGATCGCCTTGTAGCCGCCGCCGAGATCCTCGGCCCCGTGCATCCCCCAGTACGACGTCGACATCCCGCCGCCCGACACGTTCCATGCGCGATCGCTGCCCGGGAACTTGGTCGCGCCGACCCATTCGTCGACCTGGCCGTACAGGGACACGCTCGATTGCGCATGGACGGGGGCGGTGGCGGCAACGCAGGCGGCGGCCGCGATCAGCTTGACGGACGTGCGCGACGCACGGCGGGCGAATGCTTTCATGGGATCTCCAGGTATTGTCGATAAGAAGTCGTGCGGCGCTAGCGTTGTTATCGGAGCCGATGCTTGCGTCGTGTCGTGTTGGGGCGCAGCCATCTTTACGGATCATTGGTCCGGTCAAAAATGCATGCGCTTATTGCGGGTATAGCGGCGGCATTAACTTCGCGCGGTCGGCGCCTTGACAGGCGGGGCGCGACGGCCACGCGCGGACGGACCGCGCGGCGGCACGGCGGTGCGCAACGCGCGAGCCGGGCGCGAAAGATAGCGCAACGCGGCAGGAAAATCAGCGGAATTCTGGGCCCGACTGTTGCAAAATTGCATCAATCGGCGGGGGACAGAGCGCGAGCGCGCTCAGTTTCGGTAGAACGGCGAGAAAAACGGCGAATGCGCAGGCTCTTCCTGCGAACGAGGCGGCGGCAGCGGCCGGCCGCCACGCTCCTCGTTGTAGCGCGCGACGTCGGCGCGGATCGACCCGGCGCGCAGCGGCATGTTCCCGCCGCCCGGCGGACGCGGCACCTGGCGCGCATCGGCGCTGATCGGGCGGTACGGGCTCTGCGCGGCGTAGTGGCCATAGGAAGGCGTCGGCCGCAGGCCCCAGCGGGCCCCGCCATAGCCGTTCACGCCCACGCCGAAGCGGGCGCCGCCGGGCGCGCCGCCGCCCTGCGGGATCCGGCGCCAGACAGGTGACCCGCCGGACGGCTGGCCGTACGCGCGCATGCCGCCGCCGCCGAACCCGTGTCCGCCGTGCGGAGGCTGCGCGAGCGCGAGCGGCATCAGAAGCGCGCAGAGCACGCCCGCTGCCCACCGTCCGATCTTCCGTTTCACCCGATCCGTCATCGTTCAAAGCCTGGTTACGCCCTGCAGCCCGCCGGATGGACGGGCGCAAGCCTTTCAGCAGTAATTTATGAGCGAGGCGAAATCGTGTCGAGCCAAAAAATGTTAGGCCGCGGGCATCGGTGTAACACCATGTTACTGCTACGTTTTTCCCTCTCGGGGCCGCATCGCGGCGCGACATTCTTCTGCCAATTTCGTCATCCGGACGGGACCGGCGCCGCCGCTTCCATCATGCAATCGAATCATCAATCGATTCGCACAATGAATTTGTTTATTGAATGATCCGCCGCGACAATACGGGTACCTGTGCCTGCGCAGCATGCATTCCTGTCGTTCCGATCGAGATCCCGATGGCCCGCCCCCGCTTCCTCCCCGACAACTTCACGCTCGCCCTCGTCGGCAGCGTCGTGCTCGCGAGCTTCCTGCCCTGCCGCGGCAGCGCCGCCCATGCGTTCAACTGGGCGACCAACATCGCCGTCGGGCTGCTGTTCTTCCTGCATGGCGCGAAGCTGTCGCGCGAAGCCGTCGTCGCGGGCGCTACGCACTGGCGGCTGCACGCGGTCGTGCTGCTCAGCACGTTCGCGCTGTTCCCGCTGCTCGGCATCGCGCTCAAGCCCGTGCTGCAGCCGCTCGTCACGCCGGCGCTGTACGCGGGCGTGCTGTTCCTCTGCACGCTGCCGTCGACGGTCCAGTCGTCGATCGCGTTCACGTCGATCGCGAAAGGCAACGTGCCGGCGGCTGTCTGCGCGGCATCGGCGTCGAGCCTGCTCGGCATCTTCGTCACGCCCGCGCTCGTCGGGCTGCTGATCACGACGCAGACCGGCGCGTCCCAGACGGGCATGTCCGCGTCGCCATGGAGCACGGTCGGCAGCATCGTGATGCAGCTGCTCGTGCCGTTCATCGCCGGCCAGCTGCTGCGGCGCGCGATCGGCGGCTGGATCGAGCGCAACCGCGGCGTGCTGCGCTTCGTCGACCAGGGCTCGATCCTGCTCGTCGTCTATGTCGCGTTCAGCGAGGCCGTCAACCAGGGCCTCTGGCACCAGATCCCGCCGCGCGCCCTCGCCGGGCTGCTCGCAGTGAACCTGCTGCTGCTCGCGATCGCGCTGCTGCTGACCGCGTTCGTCAGCAAGCGGCTCGGCTTCAATCGCGCCGACCAGATCACGATCATCTTCTGCGGATCGAAGAAGAGCCTCGCCGCCGGCGTGCCGATGGCGAAGGTGATTTTCTCCGCGCATGCGGTCGGCGCGATCGTGCTGCCGCTGATGCTGTTCCACCAGATCCAGCTGATGGCCTGCGCGGCGCTCGCGCGGCGCTGGGTCGCGCGCGACCGCAGCCTCGAGCGCGATGCGCGCAACGACGGGCCCGCACCGCCCGCACAAGGCGCGCTGAGCGGCGGCAAGCGCTGACGCGAGCCGACACGCGTGCGGGGGCCGGTGCATTCGGCGGCAGTGCTCACCTCAGCCGGCCTGACCACACGCACTCGCTCGCATTTCTCCCGACTGCTGCCGCGCCCCCACGCACGGCAGCACGCCACGCTCATGGCGCAACGCACCAGAATCGCGCATCGCTTCACGAAATCTTCATTCAATTTCTGCTGAGCGGTGCCGTTAAGCCGGGCGTTCCGTCGATCTGGCCGCCCCGCCCATGTCCGCCCTCACAGCCGCTCCCGATGCCGTCCGCACGTCGCGCTTGATCGCGGATCGCGCGCTCGCCGCCGTGTTCCAGCCAATCGTCGATCTCGGCTCCGGCACGGTCATCGGCTACGAGGGCCTGATCCGCGGCCCGCGCGGCACCGCCCTCGAACTGCCGGCCGCGCTGTTCGCGCAGGCCGCGCGCGAAGGGGAAACCGTCGCGCTCGAGCATGCGGCCGCCGTCACCTGCCTCGACGCATTCGCCGCGCTCGGCTGCGACGGCAAGCTGTTCCTCAACTTCAGCGCAGGTGCGATCCTGCAGCTCGCGCGCGAACGCGAGCGCGCCCGCGCGCTGCTCGAGCGCACGCAGATCGCCGCCGAGCGCATCGTGATCGAGCTGACCGAGCAGAACGCGACGCCTGATCTCGCGCACATCGCGCCGGCGCTCGCGTCGCTGCGCGATGCGGGCATCCAGTTCGCACTCGACGACTACGGGACCGCGAATGCGAGCATGAACCTGTGGCTGCGCCTGCATCCCGACGTCGTGAAGATCGACCGCTTCTTCATCCACGACATCGCGCTCGATCCGCTGAAGTTCGAGGCGGTCAGGGCGATGCAGCACTTCGCGCACGCGAGCGGCGCGCAGCTGATCGCGGAAGGCATCGAGCACGAGCGCGACCTGATCGTCGTGCGCGACATGGGAATCTGCTGCGTGCAGGGCTTCCTGCTCGGCCGCCCGCAAGCGCTGCCGTCGCCGATCGTCGCAGCGGCCGCACGCGACGCGATCCGCGCGCCGCATATCGCGGTGTTCCCCGGCACGACGCGCGCGGCGCGCCAGACCGGCACGATCGCCGCGAAAATGCTCGTCGCCGCACCTGCGCTGCCGCGCGACGCGACCAGCAACGACGTGCTCGACCTGTTCAACCGGATGCCGGGGCTGCATGCCGTCGCGCTCGTCGAGCACGAGCGGCCCGTTGCGCTCGTGAACCGCCGCGGCTTCATGGACCGCTTCGCGCTGCCGTACCACCGCGAGGTGTTCGGCCGGAAGCCGTGCCTGCAGTTCGCGAACGACGCGCCGCTGATGATCGAGAACACGACGACGGTCGAGCAGCTCGCGTCGCTGCTCGCGAGCAACGACCAGCGCTATCTCGCGGACGGCTTCGTGATCACCGAGCACGGCCGCTACGTCGGGCTCGGCACCGGCGAGAGCCTCGTGCGCGCGGTGACCGAGATGCGCATCGAGGCCGCGCGCTATGCGAACCCGCTGACGTTCCTGCCCGGCAACATCCCGATCAGCGCGCACATCGACCGCCTGCTCGAGCGCGACGCCGGGTTCCACGCGTGCTACGTCGACCTGAACCAGTTCAAGCCGTTCAACGACCAGTACGGGTACTGGCAGGGCGACGAGGTGCTGAAATTCGCCGCGACCGTGCTGGCCGGCATCTGCGATCCGCAGCGGGACTTCCTCGGCCACGTCGGCGGCGACGACTTCCTCGTGCTGTTCCAGAGCGACGACTGGCAGGCGCGCGCGGCCGCCGCGATGCGGCACTTCAACGACGGCGCGCAGCGCTTCTACACGCAGGCCGACCAGCGCGCGGGCGGACTGCGCGGCGAGGACCGCTACGGCAACCCGGCGTTCTTCGGTTTCGTGACGATGGCGATCGGCGCGGTCGGCGTGCCCGCGGGCGCGCACCGCGCGATGCGCTACGGCAGCGACGAGATCGCGTCGGTCGCCGCACTCGCAAAGCGGCGCGCGAAGCAGCATCCCGACGGGCTCGCGGTCGTCGATCTCGACGCCGGCCGCGCGGCGCTGCTCGCGCGCGGCGAGCCGCCGCGCGCTGACGGGCGCTGACGGGCAACACACCGGTCGCGCCCGGCCGGCGACACGCGTAGCCGCGCCGTCGCTGCCGATCTTGCCGATCGCGAGCGCCACCCGCCCTGCCGGTCTGCCCGCGCGTCGCGCGACCACCTTGCCCTTCCTACCACCTGTTTAGTATTTTTAGTAAAAGCTCCGGCGCAGATTAGTGCTTTAAATCCGGGTATTTACGGATCACCTCAGTGGATAAGGCACGAATTTCCCGGTGCGTTTTACTATACAATCGCCGTCACCCTAAACAAATCCGGATCTCGAACGATGGGTACCACCATTCGCGACGTGGCGCGGGCGGCAGAGGTCTCGATCGGCACCGTGTCCCGCGCGCTGAAAAACCAGCCTGGCCTGTCCGAAACCACGCGCGCGCGCATCGTCGAGATCGCACAGCGCCTCGGCTACGATTCCGCACAGTTGCGGCCGCGCATCCGCCGGCTCACGTTCCTGCTGCACCGCCAGCACAACAGCTTTCCCGCCAGCCCGTTCTTCTCGCACGTGCTGCACGGCGTCGAGGACGCGTGCCGCGAGCGCAGCATCGTGCCGACGCTGCTCACCGTCGGTCCGAACGACGACGTGCTGCGCCAGATGCGCACGCACGCGCCCGATGCGATCGCGGTGGCCGGCTTCATGGAGCCGGAAACGATCGAGGCGCTCGCCGCGACCGGCCGCCCGCTCGTGCTGATCGACCTGTGGGCGCCCGGGCTGCGCTCGGTCAACATCGACAACGCGACCGGCGCCGCGCTCGCGATGCGCCATCTGCTCGCCACCGGCCGCACGCGCATCGCGTTCATCGGCGGCTCGCCCGCGCACTACAGCATCACGCAGCGCGCGATCGGCTACCGGCGCGCGTTCTTCGAGGCCGGACGGCTGTTCGATCCCGCGTACGAAGTGACGATCGACGCCGGGCTCGACCCCGACACGGGCGCCGCGCGCGCGATGCAGCAGCTGCTCGACGCGCCGCGCCCGCACCCCGACGCGGTGTTCGCGTACAACGACGCGGCCGCGCTCGCCGCGCAGCGCGTGTGCCTCGCGCGCGGCCTGCGGGTGCCGGACGACATCGCGATCGTCGGCTTCGACGACATCCCGGCCGCCGCGCACGCGCATCCGCCGCTCACGACGCTCGCGGTCGACAAGGAAGCGCTCGGCCGCCGCGGCGTCGAGCTGCTGCTCGCCGAATCCCCCGAGCACACCGAGATCTGCCTGCCCGTCGAGCTGATCGTCAGGGCCAGCAGCCAACCCGCCGCGTCGCCGGCATTCGCCACCACGGTCACCGAATCATGACTACGCCCCCGGCCCACTCGAGCGCGGCGATGCCGGCCGCGCATGCGCATCCGGCCCCGTTCGTCGCGAACTTCCGCGATCCGTCGTTCCTGCTGTCGCACGTCGAGGACACGCTGCGCTTCTACGCGCCGAACGCTCTCGACCCGACAGGCGGCTTCTACCACTACTTCCGCGACGACGGCAGCGTGTACAACCGCACGTCGCGACACCTCGTCAGCAGTTGCCGGTTCATCTTCAACTACGCGATGGCGTACCGCCACTTCGGCGATCCGCGCCATCTCGAGTACGCGCGCCACGGGCTGCGCTTCCTGCGCGACGCGCACTGGGACGACGAGCTGAAGGGCTATGACTGGGAGCTCGACTGGCGCGACGGCGCGAAGCGCGCGACGCTCGACGGCACGCGCCACTGCTACGGGCTCGCGTTCGTGCTGCTCGCCGCCGCGCACGCGACGATGGCGGGCATCGACGACGCGCGGCCGCTGATCGCCGCGACCTACGAGCTCGCCGAGCACCGCTTCTGGGATGCCGCCGCGGGCCTGTATGCGGACGACGCGTCGCCGAACTGGATCGTGTCGAGCTACCGCGGCCAGAACGCGAACATGCACATGACCGAGGCGCTCCTCGCCGCGTACGAGGCGACCGGCCACCTCACCTATCTCGACCGCGCGGAAAAGCTCGCGACCAACATCACGCAGCGCCAGGCGGCGCTGTCGGGCGGGCTCGTATGGGAGCACTATCACGCGGACTGGTCGGTCGACTGGGACTACAACAAGGAAGACAGCTCGAACATCTTCCGGCCGTGGGGCTTCCAGCCCGGGCACCAGACGGAATGGGCGAAGCTGCTGCTGATCCTCGAACGGCACCGCCCGCTCGACTGGCTCGTGCCGCGCGCGGCCGAGCTGTTCGACGCGGCGCTCGCGCACGCGTGGGACGCCGATCACGGCGGGCTCTGCTACGGCTTCGGCCCCGACTTCACGATCTGCGACCACAACAAGTATTTCTGGGTGCAGGCGGAGACCTTCGCGGCGGCCGCGATGCTCGGCGCGCGCACCGGCAGCGAGCGCTTCTGGGACTGGTACGACGAGATCTGGCGCTACAGCTGGGCGCATTTCGTCGACCACCGCTACGGCGCGTGGTACCGGATCCTCACGTGCGACAACCGCAAGTACAGCGACGAGAAGAGCCCCGCCGGCAAGACCGACTACCACACGATGGGCGCGTGCTACGACGTGCTCGCGACGCTCGCGCGCGCGGCGCGCAGCGAACCGACGCAATGAGCGGCGCAATGACGGGCGGCGCATTTCCGGCGTTCGTCTCCGCCGGCGACATCCTGACCGACATGATGCGCGCCGGCGACGCGCACTGGACGTCGGTGCCGGGCGGCGCCGGCTGGAACGTCGCGCGCGCGGTCGCGCGGCTCGGCGTGCCGAGCGCGCTCGCGGGCGCGATCGGCGACGACTGCTTCTCGGACACGCTGTGGCACGCGAGCGACGCGGCCGGGCTCGACCTGCGCTTCCTGCAGCGCGTCGCGCGGCCGCCGCTCCTCGCGATCGTCCACGAGACGCGGCCGCCCGCCTACTTCTTCATCGGCGAGGCCAGCGCCGATCTCGCGTTCGATCCCGCGCGCCTGCCGGCCGGCTGGGCCGACCACGTGCAGTGGGCGCACTTCGGCTGCATCAGCCTCGTGCGCGAGCCGCTCGCGGGCACGCTCGTCGCGCTCGCCGCCGACCTGCACGCGCGCGGCGTGAAGATCAGCTTCGATCCGAACTTCCGGAACCTGATGACGGCCGCGTACCGGCCGACGCTCGAGAAGATGGCGGGCCTCGCCGACCTGATCAAGGTGTCCGACGAGGATCTGCGGCACCTGTTCGACGGCAGCAGCGAAGCCGACGCGATCGCGGCGCTGCGCGCGATGAATCCGCACGCGACGCTGCTCGTCACGCGCGGTGCGCAGGCCGCGACGCTGTATGCGGATGGGGAGATTCACGAAGCGCGGCCGCCGCGCGTCGAAATCGCCGATACGGTCGGCGCGGGCGACGCGTCGATCGGCGGGCTGCTGTTCAGCCTGATGGCGACGCCCGCACGGCCGTGGCGCGCGCACCTCGCGTTCGCGCTCGCCGCCGGCGCCGCCGCGTGCCGCCATACGGGCGCGCACGCGCCGACGCTCGACGAGGTCGTCGCGCTGTTCGACGACTGACAAGGAGCGCTGTACATGGTGCGGCGCGGTGCTACGATGAAGTGTCCTATTGCGGGAGAAGCGGCATGGACACCAACACGTTCACGAAGGGCATCTACACGGCCAAGGCGCACACCCAGCATGCCAGCAGCGGGCAGTTTCAGGGCTACGTGATCCTGACCCGGGACGACGGGGACGAGACCGAGAACGTGCGCTACGACGTCCATTCCACGAGCCCCAACGAGGAAGAAGCGTTCAACGAGGCGAAGGCGCTCGCGCACCGGATCCTCGGCGAAATCGAGCTGTGACCGGGCGGTGACGCGCATGCGCGATGCCCCGGCCCGCGCCGGGCGGGCGCGCCGCCCGCCGCGCAAGGTGCGCCGCCGCGCGTCAGACGAGCCGCGCCACCATCGACACCAGCATCGTGATCACCAGCGTCGACATGAACGGAAACGGGTAACGCCGTGCGCCGAGCGTCAGCGTCACGTCGCCCGGCAGCCGCCCGATGCCGAGCTTGCCGAGCCACGGCCAGCAGCGCGCGAGGATCATCACCGCGATGAACGACGCCATCAGCCAGCGCAGCATCGTCCGCTCCCGTCAGAGCGCGTGCGAGCGATCGCCGCGCGCGAACGCGTCGAGCGTGCCGTCGATGCCGCGCGAAAACGCGATCACCTTGAACAGCTCGCCCATCTCCGCTTCCGAGATCAGCTTCTGCACCGCGTTCGCGGCGGGCAGGAACTGCCTGACGTCGGACGGGTCGATCGCGGCGAGCGCGTCGGTGACGCCCGCATTCAGCAGGAAGCGCGCCTGCGACGTGTAGCCGAGCAGGTCCGCGCCGGTCGCGACGCCGGCTTCGTAGATGCCGGAGAATTCGACGTGCGAGGTGATGTCCTGCAGCCCCGGGTACAGGAACGGATCGTCGTGCGCGCGGTGGCGGTAATGGCACATCAGCGTGCCGCGGTCGCGCTGCGGATGGTAGTACTCGTGCGCCGGAAAGCCGTAGTCGATCAGCAGCACCGCGCCGCGCGCGAGCATCGAGCAGACGGTGCGGGTGAACGCGAGCGCCGCCTCGTGCGTCTCGGTCACGTAGCCGTCGGCGGCCTCGAGTGTCGCGAGCACCGGCGGCAGCCCGGCCGGCCCGACCGGGCGGTCGTCGAACACGAACGCCTGCCGCGCGTCGAGCGCGACGCCGCGCTCGCGCCACGCGCCGTCCGCCTTCGCGAACAGCCGCACCGGCATCGCATCGAGCACCTCGTTGCCGACGACGACGCCCTCGAACCGCTCGGGCAGCGCGTCGAGCCAGCGCACCTTCGCCGCAAGGCCCGGCGCGGCGGCCACGATCGTGTCGCGCTGCCGCTCGCGCAGCTCGCCGGACAGGTCGACGATCAGGTATTCGTCGACCTCGGCCTCGAGCGCGTCGAGCGACGCGAGCAGCCCGGCCGCGAGCTTGCCGGTGCCGGCGCCGAATTCCATCACGCGGCGCGTGCCGCTCGCCGCGAGCGCCTCGGCGACCGGCCGTGCGAGCGTCTGCGCGAACAGCGGCGACAGCTCGGGCGCGGTGACGAAGTCGCTGCCGTCCTCGGCGCGGCGGCCGAACTTGCGCGCGCCGCCGCTGTAGTAGCCGAGGCCCGGCGCGTACAGCGCGGTCTCCATGAAGCGGGCAAACGGCAGCCAGCCGCCGGCCGCCGCGATGTCGCCGCGCAGTTGCGCGGCAAGTGTTTCGGACTGCGCGAGCGCGTCGGGGCCCGGAGCAGGTAAACTAGCGGGTTCGTGAGCTTTCGGGTTCATCCCGGCATTGTAAATGACCGTTTCAGCCGATACGTCGCCCGAGCGCGTGGTACTCATCGCGGGCGCAGCGGACAGCGCCGCCGACGCCGCGTCCATCGGACGCGCGCTCGCGACGGGGTTCGCCCGGCGCGGCTGGGACGTCGCGCTGCAGCGAGGCCCCGGCACGCCGCGCGCGGCGGCCGACGCGCTCGCCGTCGAGATCGGCGCGCTCGGACGTCGGGCAGCCGTGCTCGATGCCGATCTGGCCCTCGAAGCCGACGCGGCGGGACTCGTCGCGGCCTGCGGCGCGGCGCTCGGCCGGCCGGCGTGCGTCGTGTTCCACAGCGCGCCGGCCGGCGCCGACGACGCGCACTCGGCGAGCCATGCGTCGCTCGCCGACGCGCTCGCGCGCAACGTCGCCGCGCCGCTCGCGCTGGCCCGGGCGCTGGAAGCCGCGACGCCGGACGCCGCGCGCGCCGACGAAGGGCTGCGCGCGTGCGCGGTCCACGTGCTGGACCAGGCGCTGTTTCACCCGGCGCCCGGGCAGCTGTCGCACGCGCTGATGCAGGCCGCGCTGAACCGCGCGACCGCCGCGCTGGCGCTGGCGCTCGCGCCGAAGGTGCGCGTCGCGGCGCTCGTGCGCGGACACGCGCCGCACGTCGACGACATCGCGGCGGCGGCCTGCTACCTGGCGGACGCGTCCGGCATCACCGGCGCGACGCTGACCGTCGACGGCGGCGAGCACCTGGTGCCGCCCGCCGCCGACCCGAATGAACCGCGCGGGCGCGCGCCATGACGGCCGCCGCCCGCGCCGCTTTGCGTGCGCGCACGCCAATTTGACTGGAACGACCATGCTTTCCGCTCTCCTGCACCCCCGCCTCGCGGATTGCCGCAGGCTCTACCTGCGCGACTACGAGGTGCACATCAACATCGGGGCATTCGACCACGAGAAGCGCGGCGAGCAGCGCGTCGTCATCAATGTCGACCTGTTCGTGCCGCTCGCGTTCAGCACCCCCGTCGACGACCGGCTGCACGAAGTCGTCGACTACGATCTGATGAAGCAGAGCGTCGCGCAGTGCGTCGCACGCGGCCACATCCATCTGCAGGAGACGCTGTGCGACGCCATCGCCGCGCACCTGCTGGCGCACGAAGCCGTGCGCGCGGTACGCGTCTGTACCGAGAAACCGGACGCCTATCCGGACTGCGACGCCGTCGGCGTCGAAGTCTTTCGCATCAAGGACGAGGAGCGAGCATGAACGCCCCCCACACCCCCGATCTGAATGAAGCGGCGGTCGGTACCGCGGCGGTCGACACCGCGGCGGTCGATACCGCAGCCGATGCCGCCGAAGCGGGCGCGACCGAAGCCGGCCGCCCCGTGCTGACGCGCCGCGAGCAGAAGGAAGCGTACGAGAACAACAAGCTGTTCAAGCGGATCGTGCGCCAGGTCGGCCAGGCGATCGGCGACTACAACATGATCGAGCAAGGCGACAAGGTGATGGTCTGCCTGTCGGGCGGCAAGGACAGCTACGCGATGCTCGACGTGCTGCTGCGCCTGCGCGAGCGCGCGCCGATCGACTTTGACATCGTCGCCGTCAACCTCGACCAGAAGCAACCGGGCTTCCCCGAGCACGTGCTGCCCGAGTACCTGACGCAGGTCGGCGTGCCGTTTCATATCGAGAACCAGGACACGTACAGCATCGTCAAGCGCCTCGTGCCCGAGGGCAAGACGACCTGCTCGCTGTGCTCGCGGCTGCGCCGCGGGATCCTGTACCGCGTCGCGGGCGAGCTCGGCGCGACCAAGATCGCGCTCGGCCATCACCGCGACGACATCGTGCAGACGCTGCTGCTGAACATGTTCTACGGCGGCAAGCTGAAGGGGATGCCGCCGAAGCTGCAGTCGGACGACGGCAGGAACGTCGTGATCCGCCCGCTCGCGTACGTGAAGGAAACCGACCTCGAGAAGTACGCGGAGCTGCGCGAATTCCCGATCATCCCGTGCAACCTGTGCGGCAGCCAGCCGAACCTGAAGCGCGCGGAGATGAAGGCGCTGATCCGCGACTGGGACAAGCGCTTCCCGGGCCGCGTCGACAACATGTTCAACGCGCTCGCGAACGTCGTGCCGTCGCACCTGATGGACACGAACCTGTTCCCGTTCGCGTCGCTCCGCGCGACCGGCCAGGCCGACCCGCAGGGCGACATCGCGTTCGACGAGGAACCGTGCTCGACGGGCGACGATGCGGCTGCGCCGGGTGGTGTGACGCCGGGTGCGGCCCGGCCGATCTCGATCGTCCAGTTCGATGATCTTTGAGACGGCCGCCGGATCGGGCGCCAGGACGCCCGTTCCGGTTCCACCAACCTTGCGCGGCGGGCCTCGGCGGGCGGAACGCCCATGCTAAAATGGTCAGCTTCGAACTCTTCTGACATGCTGGCGCCATGAATATCGTCATTTTGGCGGCAGGCACCGGCAAGCGCATGCGTTCCGCGCTGCCGAAAGTGCTTCATCCCCTGGCCGGCAGGCCGCTCCTCTCCCACGTCATCGCCACCGCGCGCGCGCTGCAGCCGTCCCGGCTCGTCGTCGTCGTCGGTCACGGCGCCGAGCAGGTCCAGGCAGCCGTGGCCGCGCCCGACGTGCAGTTCGCGGTGCAGGCCGAGCAGCTCGGCACCGGCCATGCGGTGCGCCAGGCGCTGCCGCTCCTCGATCCCGCGCAGCCGACCCTCGTGCTGTACGGCGACGTGCCGCTCACCCGCGTGTCCACGCTCGAGCGCCTCGTCGACGCGGCGCGCGAAGGCCGCTACGGCATTCTGACCGTCACGCTCGACGACCCGACCGGCTACGGCCGCATCGTGCGCGACGCGGCCGGCTTCGTCACGCGCATCGTCGAGCAGAAGGATGCGTCGCCGGAAGAACTGAAGATCGCCGAAATCAACACCGGCATCATCGTCACGCCCACTGCCCAGCTGTCGATGTGGCTCGGCGCGCTGAAGAACGAGAACGCGCAGGGCGAGTACTACCTGACCGACGTCGTCGAACTCGCGATCGACGCCGGCTTCGAAGTCGTCACCGCGCAGCCGGACGCCGAATGGGAAACGCTCGGCGTGAACAGCAAGGCGCAGCTCGCGGAGCTCGAGCGCACCCACCAGCGCAACGTCGCCGACGCGCTGCTCGCCGACGGCGTGACGCTCGCCGATCCGGCGCGGCTCGACGTGCGCGGCACGCTGCGCTGCGGCCGCGACGTGTCGATCGACATCAACTGTGTGTTCGAAGGCAACGTGACGCTCGCGGACAACGTGACGATCGGCGCGAACTGCGTGATCCGCAATGCGTCGATCGGCGCGGGCACGCGTGTCGACGCATTCACCCACATCGACGGCGCCGAGCTCGGCGCGCACACGGTGATCGGCCCGTACGCGCGGCTGCGGCCGGGCGCGCAGCTCGCCGACGAGGCGCACGTCGGCAACTTCGTCGAGGTGAAGAACGCGGTGATCGGGCACGGCTCGAAGGCGAACCACCTCACGTATATCGGCGACGCCGACATCGGCGCGCGCGTGAACATCGGCGCGGGCACGATCACCTGCAACTACGACGGCGCGAACAAGTTCCGCACCGTCATCGAGGACGACGTGTTCGTCGGCTCGGATACGCAATTCGTCGCGCCGGTGCACGTTGGCCGTGGCGTGACGATCGCCGCCGGCACGACGATCTGGAAGGACGTCGCCGACGGCGTGCTCGCATTGAACGACAAGACGCAGACCGCGAAGAGCGGCTACATCCGGCCGGTCAAGAAGAAAAACTGAAAACAGCATGCGGGCGCGGCACGGCGCCCGCTTTGACATAGAGGGTAGATTTCCATGTGCGGCATTGTCGGCGCAGTTGCGCAGCGTAATATCGTTCCGGTGCTGATCGAAGGTCTGCGGCGCCTTGAATACCGAGGCTACGATTCGTGCGGCGTCGCCGTGCTCGAGCCGAATGCGCCGAAGCGCGCGCGCAGCGTCGCGCGCGTCTCCGATCTCGACGCGCAGGTGCGCGAAACCGGCCTCGACGGCGGCACCGGCATCGCGCACACGCGCTGGGCGACGCACGGCGCGCCCGTCACGCACAATGCCCACCCGATCTTCTCGTCGGACGCGCTCGCGCTCGTCCACAACGGCATCATCGAGAACTTCGAGCCGCTGCGCGACGCGCTGCGCGCGAAGGGCTACGACTTCGTGTCGCAGACCGACACCGAAGTGATCGCGCACCTCGTGCACAGCCTGTACCGCGGCGACCTGTTCGCCGCCGTGCGCGAAGCCGTGCAGCAGCTGCACGGCGCGTATGCGATCGCGGTGATCCACAAGGACCAGCCGCACACGGTCGTCGGTGCGCGCCAGGGCTCCCCGCTCGTCGTCGGCTATGGCGACGGCGAGAACTTCCTCGCGTCCGACGCGCTCGCGCTCGCGGGCAGCACCGACCACTTCACGTTCCTCGAGGAAGGCGACGTCTGCGAACTGTCGCGCGACGGCGTGAAGATCGTCGACCGCCACGGCGCGGCGGCCAAGCGCGAAGTGCGTGTCGTCAGCGCATACGGCGGCGCGGTCGAACTCGGGCCGTATCGCCACTTCATGCAGAAGGAAATCTTCGAGCAGCCGCGCGCGATCGGCGACACGGTGCCGCAGACCGACGCGTTCGACGCGACGCTGTTCGGCGACGCGGCGCCCGCAGCGTTCGCGAATATCGACAGCCTGCTGATCCTCGCGTGCGGCACGAGCTACTACTCGGGCCTCACCGCGAAATACTGGCTCGAATCGATCGCGAAGATCCCGACCCAGGTCGAGATCGCGAGCGAGTACCGCTACCGCGAATCGGTGCCGAACCCGCGCCAGCTGGTGCTGGTGATCTCGCAGTCGGGCGAGACGGCCGACACGCTCGCGGCGCTCAAGCACGCGCAGTCGCTCGGCCACACGCACACGCTCGCGGTCTGCAACGTCGCGACGAGCGCGATGGTGCGACTCACCGAGCTGCAGTTCCTGACGCACGCGGGCACCGAGATCGGCGTCGCGTCGACCAAGGCGTTCACGACGCAGCTCGTCGCGCTGTTCGTGCTGGCCGCGACGCTCGGCAAGCTGCGCGGCCACGTCGACGCCGCGCTCGAAGCCGAATTCCTGAAGCAGCTGCGCCACCTGCCGGCCGCGCTGAACAGCGTGCTCGCGCTCGAGCCGCAGATCATCGCGTGGGCGGAAGAATTCGCGCGCAAGGAAAACGCGCTGTTCCTCGGCCGCGGGCTGCACTACCCGATCGCGCTCGAAGGCGCGCTGAAGCTGAAGGAAATCTCGTACATCCACGCCGAGGCGTACCCGGCCGGCGAACTGAAGCACGGCCCGCTCGCGCTCGTCACGGAAGCGATGCCGGTCGTGACGGTCGCGCCGAACGATGCGCTGCTCGAGAAGCTCAAGTCGAACATGCAGGAAGTGCGTGCACGCGGCGGCGAGCTGTACGTGTTCGCGGACGCCGACACGCACATCGTCAACGACGAAGGCCTGCACGTGATCCGGATGCCCGAGCACTATGGCCAGCTGTCGGCGATCCTGCACGTCGTGCCGCTGCAACTGCTCGCGTATCACACGGCATGCGCGCGCGGCACCGACGTCGACAAGCCGCGGAACCTCGCGAAGTCGGTGACGGTGGAATAAGCGGCGCTGCAAACCTGTTGCACCGCCGACGTGAAAGACGGAGATAGCATGGTGAGACTGATTGGATGCGGGTTGCTGGCGCTCACGTTCGCGTCGTCGGGCTGGGCCGCCGAGCATTACGTCGAGGTCTGGAATCCGCCCGAGGCGCGCGCATCGGCGCCCCGGTCGCCGGCGGCCCATGCGCCCGATGCGCGCGCGGCGGCACCCGCGAAGCATGCGGCAACCCAGCCGAAGGCGGCCACGAAATTCCACAAACGCCGGGTCGTGCAAACCGCGCAGACGCTGAAGACACTGAAGACGGGCGCGCATCGGATGCCGGCGCCGGGCGCGACGCCCGGTGGCGCACCGGTGGCTCGACCCGTCGCGCAGCCGGCGCCGGGCCGGCTGACCGTCATGCAGCCCGATGCGCAGGACACGCCGCGTGGCCTCGCATATACCGACATCCCGCGGCAATATACGCCGGACGGCAACGTGCTGCGTGTCGGCACGCGCAACGGACCTGCGGAGGTGGCACGATAATGGAAGCGGAAACCTACCACGGCTACCAGATCTGGGGCCACGCGATCCTTCAACAGGACGAGATCCTGCAGCCGGAGCGCTTCGCGGCTAGCGGAACGATCACGCAGAACAACAGGCTCGTCGAGGCGTCGGGCGTGCTGGGCGTGTTCGACACCGAGGACGACGCACGCGTCGCCGGGCTCGAATGGGCCCGCGCGTGGATCGACAACCATCGTTGAGCGCACGCGCGCCGGCGAGGCGCGGCCCGGCGCGCGGCACGGCCGATCGCGGTCTTCAATGCAACAAGGGGCGTCCGAGGACGCCCCTTGTTGCATTCAGGCTCGAGCGGCGGGTCAAACAGCCTGCCGCGGCGGCTGCACTGCGCTCTGCGGCCGGCCGACGAGCCGCGCCAGCAGGACGATTGCCGCCAGCGTCCCGACGTAGGCGGCGATCTGGATGCCCGCCGGACGCGCGGTATAGCCGACCAGCGTATGCAGCGCCTTGCCGACGATGCTCGTGTCCTTGAGCAGCCACGACGTATCCCACACCGCATCGCCCCACGACGGCACGAGACCGGCCGCCAGCAGGAAGCCGACGCACTGGCTCGCCATCCCCGCCGCGAGCAGCACGATCAGCCCGTTGGTGACGGAAAACAGCCGCTTGAGTGGAATCTGCAGCAGGCCCGCGTACATCGCGTAGCCAAGCCCAGCGCCGCCCAGCACGCCGAGCAGCCCGCCCGCGACCATCTGCGGCGTCTGCCCCGGGTCGCCCGCGGCAATGCCGTACAGGAACAGCACGGCCTCCGAGCCTTCGCGCAGCACCGCGACCCCGACGACGATCGCGAGCCCGGTCAGCGGCTTGCTGCCGGTCGCGACGGCCCGACCGACCGTCGCCATGTGCAGCGCCATCTCGCGGCCATGCTTGCTCATCCAGATGCTGTGCCACGCGAGCATCAGCGTCGCGACGAACATCACGCCCGCGTTGAACACCTCCTGCCCCATCCCGGACGCCCATTGCGAGATCACGTCGGCGAACGCCGCGATCAGGCCCGCGCCGATCACGCCACCGACGAGCCCGCTGCCGACCCACCAGCCGCGCCACGGCACGCCCTTCGTGGCGGCCATCACGATCGAGACCACC
Source organism: Burkholderia sp. MR1-5-21 (assembly GCF_053427715.1). Classification (NCBI taxonomy): domain Bacteria; kingdom Pseudomonadati; phylum Pseudomonadota; class Betaproteobacteria; order Burkholderiales; family Burkholderiaceae; genus Burkholderia; species Burkholderia sp. MR1-5-21. Next base: position 9,149 of record NZ_JBSAXD010000009.1, on the reverse strand, counting down.
AGCGCGGCCTCGAGCACTTCACGAAAGACGATCAGGGCGGTAGACAACATGGCGGTATCCGCTTACTTGACGGTCAGGTGCGTCTTCGACTGGTCTTCGTGGTACTCGTCGTGGAACTCGTACGTACCGGCCTTCAGCGGCCCGACCAGGATTTCGACCGACTTGCCGGCGGGAATGACCTTCTCCGCCTTGAAGTCGTCGCTTTCGAATTCGGCGGGCGTCGAGTCGAGGTTCTTCACGACGAACTTGACCTTCTTGCCGGCCGGAATCGTCACGCCTTCGGGCGAAAACTTGTGGTCCTTCAGGGTCAGGTTGACGACGTCGTCAGCGGCGAATGCCGTTGCCGATGCGCCCAGCAGGGCCAGCGCGAAGCCGAAAGCGAAACGGTTCATGTTCAGGACGGGAAAATAATTTTGAGAGAGACTGATATTAAGATCGATTCGCATTTCCACATCAAATGACCTTATTCGTGCAATGGGGATCGCGCTGCATGCCGTTTCGTAACCCGTTGTCGGAAAATGAGTTTTCCACGGTGTGGCGATACCTTGGAACGGTCAATCCGGCTAAATACCGACTGACGATCCGGCTGCCATTCCGATTCATCGGATCACATCCTTACGAATAACTGTCTGAATGCGGATGCCGGGCACGGTATCCTGCTCGTCGGCGCGTGCATGCTTGACCTTCCCATCGTGGCAAGCTTCATGCTGTGCGCGTTCGTCAACTCTGGAGGGAATGATGGAATTCGAAGTTCAGGACATGACCTGCGGCGGCTGCGCAAACGCGATCACCCGCGCGGTGACCGCGGCCGATCCCGGCGCGAAGCTCGACATCGACGTCGCCGCAAAACGCGTGACGGTCGAATCGACGCAATCCGCGCAGCAGGTGCAGTCGATCATCGAAGCCGCAGGCTTTCATCCCGCGCTGCGCGCCGCGTAACGCGTATCGCCGGAGGCGCTGCGGATCACATCCGGCAGCGCCGGCCGCGTGCGCGCCGCCTCCCGCAGCGGCGCGCACGCACACACGCTCAACGCAGCCGTATGAGCGTCGATTTCAGCTCCGTGTATTTCTCGAGCGCGTGCAGCGACTTGTCGCGGCCGTTGCCCGACTGCTTGTAGCCGCCGAACGGGAAGTTCATGTCGCCGCCTTCGTCGTAGCAGTTCACCCACACGGTGCCCGCGCGCAGACGGCGCGATACCTCGTGCGCGGTCGTCAGGTTCGACGTCCACACCGCGGCCGCCAGTCCGTATTCGGAGTCGTTGGCGATGCGCACGGCCGCGTCGACGTCGTCGAACACGATCACCGACAGCACCGGCCCGAAAATCTCCTCGCGCGCGATCCTCGCATCGGGCTTCACCTCGAACACCGTCGGCTCGACGTAGAAGCCGCCCGTCTCTTCCTTCGCGCGCGCGCCGCCCGTCACGAGCCGGCCTTCGTTGCGCCCCGCTTCGATGTAGCCGAGCACGCGCTCGAGCTGGATGCCGTCGACGATCGCGCCCATCGACACCGACGGGTCGAGCGGGTTGCCCGGCACGTACGCGCGCGCGGCCGCGACCAGCTTCTCGATGAACGCGTCCTTGATGTCGCGATGCACGAGCAGACGCGAACCCGCGGTACACATCTCGCCCATGTTGTAGAAGATCGCGCCGGCCGCGGCCTGCGCCGCGCGATCGAGATCCGGACAATCCGGCAGCACGATGTTCGGCGACTTGCCGCCCAGCTCGAGCCACACGCGCTTCAGGTTCGACTGCGCGGCGTACTGCATGATCAGCTTGCCGACCGCCGTCGATCCCGTGAACGCGACGCAGTCGACGTCGCGATGCAGCGCGAGCAGCTTGCCCGGCTCGCCCGCGCCCGGCACGACGTTGAACACGCCGGCCGGAATACCGGCTTCGTGCGCGAGCTGCGCAACCCGGATCGCGGTCAGCGGCGACTTCTCCGACGGCTTCAGCACGACGCTGTTGCCGGCCGCGAGCGCGGGGCCGAACTTCCACGCGGCCATCAGGATCGGGAAGTTCCACGGCACGACCGCGGCGACGACGCCGACCGGCTCGCGCGTGACGAGCCCGACGAGATGATGATCGGCGGGCGCGACTTCACCGCCGACCTTGTCGATCGCTTCCGCGAACCATTCGACGCAATACGCGGCGCCCGGCACGTCGACCGTCGTCGTGTCGCCGATCGGCTTGCCCGCGTCGAGCGTCTCGAGCAGCGCCAGTTCGTCGAGGTGGTCGCGCATCAGCGCCGCCCAGCGCAGCAGCACGGCCTTGCGCGCACGCGGGTTCAGCCCCGCCCACACCTGCGCGTCGAAGGCGCGGCGCGCAGCGGCGACGGCGGCATCGACGTCCGCCTCGCCGCAGTCGGCGACCTTCGCGAGCACGCGGCCGTCGATCGGGCTCACGCAGTCGAACGTCTTGCCCGCGTGCGCGTCGCGCGGCGCGCCGTCGATGAATGCGCGCCCTTCGATTGCGAGCGACGCTGCCTTGTCCTGCCAGTCAGCCAAAGTCAACTTATTCATCAGGATGCCTCAATGTTGAGTCATTCACCGTCCGATGCGGTGCGCCCACGGCACGGCCGGCGGCGAATGCGGTGACGCGCGGTCAGAAGGTCGGCGGCGAATTGGCCGAGACGACCTCGCAGATCTGCTCCGCGCTGGGATTGCGAAAACGATGCGGCAAACGGCTTTCGAAGTAGTAGCCGTCTCCGGGGTCGAGCAGCCACGTTGCGCCGTCGACGGTGAGTTCGAGCCGGCCCGACACGACGACGCCGCCTTCGTGCCCCGCATGCGCGAGCATCTCGGGACCGGTGTCGGCCTGCGGCTGATAGATCTCGCGCATGATGCACATGTTGCGGTCCTTCACGCCCGCGCCGACGAGATGAAACGCGAGCGAGTCGTTGCCGAGGTTCGGCATCTCGTCGCGGCGCGACACGACCGTGCGCGATTCGACGAGCTCGAACGTGAAGAATTCCGCGAGGCTCATCGGGATGCATTCGAGCAGCTTCTTCAGCGAGCCGACCGACGGGCTCACGCGGCCCTGTTCGATCAGCGAGATCGTGCCGTTGGTCACGCCGGCCCGCTTCGCGAGTTCGCGCTGCGACAGGCCATGCTTGTTGCGCACGAAGCGCAGGCGCTCGGCGACTTCGGTGGACATCGATTCGGTTTCGGACACGATAAGTGCGATGAAAGAGTGAAACGACGCGTGGGTCGGCCGTTGAATATTCTAATCACTTTATCGCGTATATTGACGGGGAAAACCCTGAAAGGCGTTCGAAATAATGAACACCTGCAGCGTCATTCCGTTTACGCATCTTTTATTCGCAGTGCTTCGGGAAAGCCCTGATGCAGGACCGCTAAAAAACATTTGACGCCGTTTTTGGCTCGTATATGCTGGCTCTCAGGTCAGCGTCATCGGATCGTCACGAGCAGCAAATCGCGTTATTGCAACGCAAAAATTGATGCCCGTCGATGTGAATGGAGCCCGACCGACGCCTCGATTATTTAAACGCCTCCGGCGCTCGAACGATCAGGTGTTCAATACTTTCAACAAACCAGTCGAGTGTAATCGTGAGAGTCCGTGGCCCTCTGGTGAGGTGGGATCGAGGCGATGCGCGAAGTTCGCGCAGCGCGGCGCCCCCTTCCGACGGCAGTTGCGGCTGGCATAGTCCTCGCCTGCATCTGTCGATCTACACCATCCTGTCCCGCCGTTCCGTCCGTCGTCACAACGCCGTCTCCGCGCGCGCGTTCGTCGCGATCCATACCGACGAAGTGGCGTCGCTGCTGCCATAGCGCCTCTATTCTCTTTACGTCGTCCGTTTCGTTTGCTTTGCCAGCATCACGTCTGCCGTGTCCTCTGACCGGTGACGGATCGCGTTCGCGCGTGCATTGCCGCAAGCATTGCCGTGTGTAGCGCCGCACCACGAAACGAACGCCGGCCTGATCGTCGCGCGCAGCATGAATCGCCCACGGATTTCCGCTGCGCCCATTCGTCAGCGGCCTTGCGCCTCGCGCACGGCTGCGGGGCCGTGTCGCGCCTGCGATTGGCGCAAGCCGCGTCCGGCTTGCATCGGCAGCAACGCGCCGCGGCCTGTTTAGGCAACCTGATTGACGCCATGGAAAGGAAACCCCTCGTCGGCATCACCGCCGACTACACGCAAATCGGCGCGCATGCGTCGCACACCGTCGGCGACAAGTACGTCGCGGCGGTCGTCGACGGCGCACACGCGCTCGCAATGGTGCTGCCCGCGCTCGGCGAGCGCCAGTCGGTCGACGACATCATCGACGCGGTCGACGGCCTGCTGTTTACCGGCAGCTATTCGAACGTCGAGCCGCATCGCTACGGCGGCGAACCGAGCGCACCCGGCACGAAGCACGATGCCGCGCGCGACGCGACGACGCTGCCGCTGCTGCGCACGGCGATCGACGCCGGCGTGCCGGTGCTCGCGGTCTGCCGCGGCTTCCAGGAACTGAACGTCGCATACGGCGGCACGCTGCACCAGCGCGTGCATGAAGTGCCGGGCTTCGCCGATCACCGCGAAGACGACGCCGCGCCGCTCGAGTCGCAATACGGTCCCGCGCATCCGGTGCGGCTGACGCCGGGCGGCGTGCTGCACCTGCTCGCCGACGGCCGCGACGAAGTGCGTGTGAATTCGCTGCACAAGCAAGGCATCGCACAACTCGGCGCAGGACTCGCGATCGAGGCCGTCGCGCCGGACGGACTGATCGAGGCCGTGAGCGTCGCCGGCGCGCCGGCGTTCGCGCTCGCCGTGCAATGGCATCCGGAATGGCGGCACGCGCACGACGCGCTGTCGAGCGCGATGTTCCGCGCATTCGGCGCCGCCTGCCGCGCCCGCCGCCAGGCCCGCACGCGTGCCATGTCCGCCGCGCTCGCGTGAGCGCGCCGACAAACCAACGAGAACAGACATGCAAGACATCGACGAATTTCTGAAGAAACACCGGATCACCGAGATCGAAGCGATCATTCCCGACATGGCCGGCATCGCGCGCGGCAAGATCACGCCGCGCAACAAGTTCACGTCCGGCGAATCGATGCGCCTGCCGCAAGCCGTGATGGTGCAGACCGTCACCGGCGAATATCCGGAGGACGGGTCGCTCACCGGCGTCACCGATCCCGACATGGTGTGCGTGCCCGACACGTCGACGATCCGCCTGATCCCGTGGGCGGTCGACCCGACCGCACAGGTGATCCACGACTGCGTGCACTTCGACGGCTCGCCCGTCGAGATCTCGCCGCGCTACGTGCTGCGCCGCGTGCTCGACCTGTACAAGGCGAAGGGCTGGAAGCCCGTCGTCGCGCCCGAACTCGAGTTCTACCTGGTCGACATGAACAAGGACCCGGACCTGCCGCTGCGCCCGCCGGTCGGCCGCACGGGCCGTCCGGAGACGGGCCGCCAGTCGTACTCGATCGAGGCCGTCAACGAGTTCGATCCGCTGTTCGAGGACATCTACGAGTACTGCGAATCGCAGAATCTCGACATCGACACGCTGATCCACGAAGTCGGCGCCGCGCAGATGGAGATCAACTTCATGCACGGCGACGCGCTGTCGCTCGCGGACCAGGTGTTCCTGTTCAAGCGCACGGTGCGTGAAGCGGCGCTGCGCCACAACATGTACGCGACGTTCATGGCGAAGCCGATGGAAGACGAGCCCGGTTCGGCGATGCACGTGCACCAGAGCATCGTCGACGAGGAGACGGGCCAGAACCTGTTCACGTCGAAGGAGACGGGCGGCGCGACGTCGCTGTTCTACAACTATCTCGCGGGCCTGCAGAAGTACACGCCGGCCCTGATGCCGATCTTCGCGCCGTACATCAACTCGTACCGCCGGCTGTCGCGCTTCATGGCCGCGCCGATCAACGTGCAGTGGGGCTACGACAACCGCACGGTCGGCTTCCGGATCCCGCACTCGGGCCCGTCCGCGCGCCGCATCGAGAACCGCATTCCGGGCGTCGACTGCAACCCGTACCTCGCGCTCGCCGCGACGCTCGCCGCCGGCTACCTCGGCATGACGCAGCGGCTGGAGCCGACCGAGCCGCTCGTCAGCGACGGCTACGACCTGCCATACCAGCTGCCGCGCAACCTCGAGGAAGGCCTGACGCTGATGGCCGCGTGCGAGCCGCTCGGCGAGATCCTCGGCCATAAATTCCTGAAGGCGTATTTCGCGCTGAAGGAAACCGAATACGAAGCGTTCTTCCGCGTGATCAGCTCGTGGGAACGCCGCCATCTGCTGCTGCACGTCTGAGCGTGCGCAACCGCAATCCGGAGGAAACATGACTTACCGTACCGAATCAGCCTGGATCCAGCCCGCCGCGCCCGCGGCCCGCACGACCCAGGCGCGCACGACGGCCGAATACCGCGCGCTCGACGCCGCGCACCACATCCACCCGTTCTCCGACATGGGCGCGCTCAACCGCGCGGGCAGCCGCGTGATCGTGAAGGCCGACGGCGTCTACCTGTGGGACTCGGAAGGCAACAAGATCATCGACGGGATGGCCGGCCTGTGGTGCGTGAACGTCGGCTATGGGCGCAAGGAGCTCGCCGACGCCGCGTACCGGCAACTGCAGGAACTGCCGTTCTACAACACGTTCTTCAAGACGACGCACCCGCCCGTCATCGAACTGTCGGCGATGCTCGCCGAAGTGACGCCGGAAGGCTTCAACCACTTCTTCTATTGCAACAGCGGCTCGGAAGGCAACGACACCGTGCTGCGTCTCGTGCACCAGTACTGGCGCGTGCAGGGCAAGCCGCAGAAGAAGTTCGTGATCTCGCGCAGGAACGGCTACCACGGCTCGACGATCGCGGGCGGCACGCTCGGCGGGATGGGCTACATGCACGAGCAGATGCCGTCGAAGGTCGAGCACATCGTACACATCGACCAGCCGTATTTCTTCGGCGAAGCGGAAGCGGGCGTGACGCCCGAAGCGTTCGGCCTCGCGCGCGCGCAGCAGCTCGAAGCGAAGATCCTCGAGCTCGGCGCGGAGAACGTGGCCGCGTTCATCGGCGAGCCGTTCCAGGGCGCGGGCGGCGTGATCTTCCCGCCGTCGACGTACTGGCCGGAAATCCAGCGGATCTGCCGCAAGTACGACATCCTGCTCGTCGCGGACGAAGTGATCGGCGGCTTCGGCCGCACCGGCGAGTGGTTCGCACACCAGCACTTCGGCTTCGAGCCGGACCTGATCACGATGGCGAAGGGGCTGACGAGCGGTTACGTGCCGATGGGCGCGGTCGGCATCCACGAGCGCGTCGCGCGCCCGATCATCGACAACGGCGAGTTCAACCACGGCCTCACGTACTCGGGCCACCCGGTCGCGGCAGCGGTCGCGGTCGCGAACCTGAAGCTGCTGCGCGACGACGGCATCGTCGAGCAGGTGAAGACCGATACCGGTCCGTACCTCCAGGCGCTGATGCGCGAGACCTTCGCGCGCCATCCGATCATCGGCGAAGTGCACGGCCACGGCCTCGTCGCGAGCCTGCAGCTCGCGGAAGCACCGGCCGAACGGCGCCGCTTCAAGAACGGCGGCGACGTCGGCACCATCTGCCGCGACTTCTGCTTCAACGGCAACCTGATCATGCGCGCGACCGGCGACCGGATGCTGCTGTCGCCGCCGCTCGTGATCACGCGCCAGGAAATCGACGAACTCGTGTCGAAGGCGAAGAAAGCCGTCGATGCAACCGCCCGGCAACTGGGCCTTTCGTAACGGCTTTGCTTACGGGCGGCGGCGGGCGCCGCGGCCCACATAACCCTAGGGAACTCCACCATGCGTGCTCGTCATCTTCGCCAAGCCTGTTCTGCCGCCGCCCTTGCTGCCGCGGCTGCGTTCACGTCCGTCGCCAGCCCGCCCGTGCAAGCCGCCGATGAGCTGAATGTCTACAACTGGTCGGACTACATCGCGCCCGACACGATTCCGAACTTCCAGAAGCAGACCGGCATCCACGTCAAGTACGACAACTACGACAGCGACGACACGCTGCAGGCGAAGCTGCTTGCCGGCAGCTCGGGCTACGACATCGTCGTGCCGACGTCGAACTACATGGCCAAGCAGATCCAGGCGGGCGTCTACCAGAAGCTCGACAAGTCGAAGCTGCCGAACCTCGCGAACCTCGACCCGCTGCTGATGAAGATGATCGCCGACGCGGATCCGGGCAACCAGTACGGCGTGCCCTGGGCATACGGCACGGACGGCATCGGCTACAACGTGCAGGCCGTGAAGAAGGCGCTCGGCGACAAGGCGCCCGTCGACAGCTGGGCGCTGGTGTTCGATCCGGCCAACATGGAGAAGCTGAAGGGCTGCGGCGTGTCGTTCCTCGACCAGGCGGTCGACGTGTTCGCGGCGACGCTGCAATACATGGGCAAGAACCCGAACAGCACGAACCCCGCCGACTACCAGGCAGCCTTCGAAGTCCTGAAGAAAGTCCGCCCGTACATTACCCAGTTCAACTCGTCGGGCTACATCAACGACCTCGCGAACAACGACGTGTGCGTCGCGCTCGGCTGGTCGGGCGACGTCGGCATCGCGCATCGCCGCTCATCGGAAGCGAAACGCTCGTATGAGATCAAGTTCGCGAACCCGAAGGAAGGCGGCCTGCTGTGGTTCGACGTGATGGTGATCCCGAAGGACGCGCCGCACGCCGAGGCCGCGCTGAAGTGGATCAACTACATCGAGGATCCGAAGGTCAACGCGGCCATCACCAACACGGTGTTCTATCCGACCGCGAACAAGGCCGCGCACCCGTTCGTGACGCCGGCGGTCGCGCAGGACCCGACCGTCTACCCGCCCGAAGAGGTGCTGAAGAAGATGACGCTGATGAAGCCGATGCCGGCCGACATCCTGCGTCTCCAGAACCGCCTGTGGGCGCAATTGAAGACCGGCCACTGATCGCGATGCCTGCACGCGGCGCAGGAATCGCTCGATCCCTGCCCGCATGACTGACGCGGACGACCGTCCGCCCGCGCGCAACGCGCGCACGCTCCACCCGGCACGAGCCGTCTTTCGCGAGTCGCATCCTGCGCCTCGCGCGGGGACGCTCACGCCTGCAATCCGTGATGAACGAATGGTGAAACCCATGCAATCGATACCCTCTTCCGCAGCCGCGCGCCACGCGCAGCCGGCCGCCACGGCCCGCACGAAGAA
>NZ_JBSAXD010000089.1:0-1161 GCF_053427715.1 Burkholderia sp. MR1-5-21 | reverse complement strand
CTAGTGTTCCGTCCGAGAAATAACTTTGCATAGTCGAGCGACTTTCTGAAGGATGGAATCGGCGGTTGCCGTCCAGATGAACGGACGTTTGTGCTGGTTGTACTGCTCAACATAGCGCTCGATGCTGGCGATCAACTGGCGCACATTTTTGAACGAGCCGCGCCGGATAGCCTGCTGCGTGATCAGGCCAAACCAGCGCTCCACCTGATTGAGCCAGCTCGAATACGTCGGCGTGAAGTGCATGTGGTAACGCGGGCGCTTCGCCAGCCATGCCCTGACCTTCGGGTGCTTGTGCGTTGCGTAGTTATCGACGATCAGATGCACGTCAAGATCTTCCGGAACCGCTTGATCAATGTGATTCAAAAACGCCAGGAACTCCTGATGTCGATGACGCGACTTGCATTGCGCGATGACCTCGCCCGTCGCCGCATTGAGCGCAGCAAACAAAGTTGTCGTGCCATGCCGTATATAGTCGTGCGTAACACCTTCGAGGTAGCCCAGCCCCATCGGCAACACCGGCTGCGTACGCTCGAGCGCCTGGCATTGGCTCTTCTCGTCGACACACAGCACCAAGGCGTTGGTCGGCGGGCTCAGATACAGCCCGACAATATTGCGCACCTTTTCGACGAAGTACGGATCAGTCGAAAGCTTGAAGCTCTTCGAGCGATGAGGCTGTACACCGAAGAGCGACAGATACCGAGCCACCGAGCTCTTCGAAATACCCGTTTGCGCAGCGGCAGAACGCACACTCCAGTGCGTTGCCCCGTCGGGCTTCTCATGCAGCACCTTCGCCAGCAACTCCGCCACGGCTTCATCGTCATGCGCGCGCGGTCGCCCCGGGCGTGCTTCGTCATGCAGACCGGCAAGCCCATGCGCGACAAACCGCTTCTTCCAGTGCGTGATCGCAGGCGACGTTACTTCACATTGCACTGCGATTTCCTGGTTCGTACGACCGTCAGCCGCCATCAGGACAATCTTTGCCCGGCGCACCAGCGAATGAGGCAGCGAACGCGAGCGGCTCATCGACAGCAATTGCTCCCGCTCCAGTTCCGAGATCACCACCTCGATTCTCTTGCGCGCCATGATCACCTCCACTCAATTTCGCTTGATCATAGAGCAACACAATTCCATGTAAAGTTATTTCTGGGACGGAACACTAGC
>NZ_JBSAXD010000088.1:0-1200 GCF_053427715.1 Burkholderia sp. MR1-5-21 | reverse complement strand
TGACCTTACCCCGCCGAGTACACCATTCGTAAGTTAGTGGACTCGCCAGTTTTCAGCTGATGCAGTTGCCGGAATTGGTCCGGCGCCAGTTGCCCCAAGGCGCTATGCGGCCGAACCGAGTTGTAGTCGGTGCGCCACGTTTCGATGCGCTTGCGTGCGTCGTCGAGGCTGACGAACGCATGCTGATTCAGACATTCTTCGCGCAGTCGTCCGTTGAAGCTCTCGATGTATGCGTTTTCTACTGGTTTGCCGGGACGGATGAACTGCAGCTTGACGCCATGCTCGTGCGCCCAGGCGTCGAGTGCCTTGCTCACGAACTCCGGCCCGTTATCCACCTGAATCAGGGTGGGACATCGGCCTCGTTGCCGTAACTGCTCGAGCACACGCGCCACGCGTACACCCGTCAGCGAGAAATCGACCTCGATGTGTGGACACTCCCGGTTCCACGTGTCGATGATGGTCAACATTCGAACGCGCCGGCCATTCGAAAGCGCATCCGCAACGAAGTCCATTGTCCAGCTCTCGTCCGCGCCATTGGGCGTCGGCATCACGACGCGCAGATGGCTCGGACGCTTCTTTCTCCGCTTCAAGCGAAGCGACAGGCCTTCTTCGCGGTATAGCCGTTCGGTCCGTTTGTGGTTCTGGACCAAACCCTCTCGCCGCAGCAGAACGTGCAGGCGCGGCGAACCGAACCGGGGCCGCTCCTGTGCCAGTTCGCGCAGACGGTGCCGAACTGCATGGTCGACATCTGCCGGCGCCGGTCGCCGAAACGTCCGTCGATTCAAGCCAACGAGCGCGCACGCCCGGCGCTCCGAGTAGTCGTGCTGCTCCATTACTTGTTGCACGACCTCCCGGCGCTGCGCGGGCGAACTCAGTTTTTTCCGAGAACGTCCTTCAGCACCTGGATGTCGAGCGCCTGCTCGGCGACCAGCCGCTTGAGCCGTTGGTTCTCTTCTTCCAGCTGCCGAAGGCGACGCGCCTCCGTGACATCCATCCCGCCGTAGCGGCTTCGCCAGTTATAGAACGTCGCATCAGAGATGCCGTGCTTCCGGCATACGTCCGCGACCTTCATGCCCGCTTCGGCTTCTTTCAACACCCCGATGATCTGTTCCTCGGTGAACCGCGACTTCTTCATGACAAGGTTTCTCCTGCGGCCTTGCCACTAACTTTACAGTGGGATACTTCAGAGGGGAAAGGTCA
>NZ_JBSAXD010000087.1:0-1344 GCF_053427715.1 Burkholderia sp. MR1-5-21 | reverse complement strand
ATGTGAAGCGAACGCGGTGAACTGAAACATCTAAGTAACCGCAGGAAAAGAAATCAACCGAGATTCCCAAAGTAGTGGCGAGCGAAATGGGATGAGCCTTGTACTCTTTATTTGTATTGTTAGCCGAACGCTCTGGAAAGTGCGGCCATAGCAGGTGATAGCCCTGTAGGCGAAAACAGTATGAAAGAACTAGGTGTACGACAAGTAGGGCGGGACACGTGAAATCCTGTCTGAAGATGGGGGGACCATCCTCCAAGGCTAAATACTCGTGATCGACCGATAGTGAACCAGTACCGTGAGGGAAAGGCGAAAAGAACCCCGGGAGGGGAGTGAAATAGATCCTGAAACCGCATGCATACAAACAGTCGGAGCCTCGCAAGGGGTGACGGCGTACCTTTTGTATAATGGGTCAGCGACTTACGTTCAGTAGCAAGCTTAACCGTATAGGGCAGGCGTAGCGAAAGCGAGTCCGAATAGGGCGTTCAGTTGCTGGGCGTAGACCCGAAACCAAGTGATCTATCCATGGCCAGGATGAAGGTGCGGTAACACGTACTGGAGGTCCGAACCCACTAACGTTGAAAAGTTAGGGGATGAGCTGTGGATAGGGGTGAAAGGCTAAACAAACTTGGAAATAGCTGGTTCTCTCCGAAAACTATTTAGGTAGTGCCTCGTGTCTCACCTTCGGGGGTAGAGCACTGTCATGGTTGGGGGGTCTATTGCAGATTACCCCGCCATAGCAAACTCCGAATACCGAAGAGTGCAATCACGGGAGACAGACATCGGGTGCTAACGTCCGGTGTCAAGAGGGAAACAACCCAGACCGCCAGCTAAGGTCCCCAAATATAGCTAAGTGGGAAACGAAGTGGGAAGGCTAAAACAGTCAGGAGGTTGGCTTAGAAGCAGCCACCCTTTAAAGAAAGCGTAATAGCTCACTGATCGAGTCGTCCTGCGCGGAAGATGTAACGGGGCTAAGCTATATACCGAAGCTGCGGATGCGTGCTTGGCACGCATGGTAGGAGAGCGTTCCGTAAGCCTGCGAAGGTGCCTTGTAAAGGGTGCTGGAGGTATCGGAAGTGCGAATGCTGACATGAGTAGCGATAAAGGGGGTGAAAGGCCCCCTCGCCGTAAGCCCAAGGTTTCCTACGCAACGTTCATCGGCGTAGGGTGAGTCGGCCCCTAAGGCGAGGCAGAAATGCGTAGCTGATGGGAAGCAGGTCAATATTCCTGCACCATTGTTAAATGCGATGGGGGGACGGATCGCGGAAGGTTGTCCGGGTGTTGGACGTCCCGGTCGCTGCATTGGAGAAGGCGCTTAGGCAAATCCGGGCGCAGGATTCAAGGGTG
>NZ_JBSAXD010000085.1:0-1377 GCF_053427715.1 Burkholderia sp. MR1-5-21 | reverse complement strand
GATAGATGGAATGGTCGCCTCCCGCCTTAACGGGCCGTCGGCCGCCGCAGTCTTGCGTCCTGAGCGTGCGACATTGCTGGTTCGGCAGTCATGCCGCCAAGGAGACCCAGATGGAACCCATGACCATTGCCATCGATCTGGCCAAACGCGTTTTCCAGATTCACTATGTCGAGCCAGCTACTGGCACGATTCACAGCAAGGCCCTCAAACGCGCCCAGCTCGTGCCGTTCTTCGCCAACCGGCCTGCGAGTCATGTCGTCATGGAGGCCTGCGGCAGCGCCCATCACTGGGCCCGTGTCCTGGCGCGGCTCGGCCATGACGTCAGGCTCATCGCAGCCCAGTTCGTGCGGCCGTTCGTGAAGTCGAACAAGAATGACGCCGCCGACGCCGCGGCGATCTGGGAAGCTGCCCAGCGTCCCGGCATGCGCTTCGTGGCCGTCAAGACGGAAGACCAGCAGGCCATGCTTGCGATGCACCGCATACGCCAGCAACTAGTCCGAATTCGCGTCATGCAGGTCAACCAGCTTCGTGGGCTACTCTACGAATTTGGCGTTGTGCTGCCGCAAGGCCGCCGCGCATCGATCGAGGCTGCAAAAGCTGCGCTGGCGTCACTGACCGACCCGTTGCCAGCCATGCTGGCAGACAGCCTGCAGGACCAGCTCTCGCGACTTCGCACGCTCGACGAACAGATCGCACGGATCGAACAGCGCATTCTCGAATGGCGCCGCAACGACGATGCGTGCCGCCGTATCTCGGAGATTCCAGGTGTGGGTGTGCTCACGGCGACCGCCGCGGTATCGGTCATCGGACAAGCAAAGACGTTTCACTCCGGACGAGAATTTGCCGCCTACCTTGGTCTCGTGCCGCGACAGAACAGCTCCGGGGGCAAAGTGAAGCTCGGCGGCATCAGCAAACGCGGTAACGTGTATTTGCGAACGCTGCTGATCCATGGCGCGCGATCGGTCATCTCGAGTTCGAAGCATTTGCCAGAGCGATTGCGCCAGATGCTGACGCGGCGCCCCACAAACGTCGTTGCTGTTGCACTCGCCAACAAGATGGCGCGAACGATCTGGGCGCTGCTGGCGTATGGGCGAACGTATCAGGCGGCGCCGGCGCAGTGAGCACGCATCAAAGCCTTTAACCCATCCACGGTTGCATAGGTGTATTGAACGATGGCAAGACAGGTTGGACCGCACAAAGGCAAGCCTGAGACATTACTCGGACTTCGAGTCCGCTTTTTAGATTAGGACCTTTGCGGCGAAATCCATCGGGGCCGGCGGGTACATCCCGCGATCGAGTCCGGATATAAGTCCGCAACCACCCTCCTCGCCACGCACAATCGCCTTGCAAATGGGAGGCGACCATATAAGTAATGTC
>NZ_JBSAXD010000084.1:0-1448 GCF_053427715.1 Burkholderia sp. MR1-5-21 | reverse complement strand
TGAACTGCACCCCAAAAGTTGGACGCCGATCCGACCTTTGGGGTGTTTTTCATGACGAAGTACGACGAGCAGTTCAAGCAGCAGGTGGTCAACGCGTATCTGCGTGGCGATATTGGTTTTGAGGCACTGGCATCCCGTCACGGCATCGATCACGGGATGCTGCAGCGTTGGGTGGCGGCGTATCGCGCGCATGGCCGAGCGGGGCTGCAGAGCAAGTACAGCAGCTACGACGCACAGTTCAAGCTGCGGGTGTTGCAGCACATGTGGCGCGATGAGCTGTCGCTGCGCAAAGTCTCAGCGCTGTATGACATTCGTGATGCGGGTAGCGTGGCGCGCTGGGCGCGTCTGTATGATGAAGACGGTATAACCGCTTTGACGCCCCGGCCGCGAGGGCGTCTCCGACAGATGACAGCCTCCCAGCCCGACCAACCCGCCGAAGCTAAAGCGCCGGACACTCGCCCGCGCGAAGAACTGCTCAAAGAAATCGAGTATCTGCGCGCGGAGGTGGCCTACCTAAAAAAGCTCGATGCGCTGCTGCAGGCGAAGAAGCAAGCAGCGCAAAAGAAAAAACGCAAATAGTGCGTGAGCTCAGGCTGCATCATCCGGTGGTGACGCTCCTGAAGGTGGCGGGCTTGGCGCGCAGCACGTTCTATTACCAGCTCAGGACGTTGGACGCCGACGACCGGCATGCTGATCTCAAGGCGAAGATCCGTATGGTGTTCGAACGCCACAAGGGGCGCTACGGCTATCGGCGCGTCACGGCTGCGATTCGGCAGGCCGGTCATCTCGTGAACCACAAGGCCGTGCAAAGGCTGATGCAGCAATTGCAGCTGAAGTCCTTGGTGCGCTCGAAGAAATACCGATCCTGGCGAGGTGAGGTTGGCCAAGCCGCCCCTAACCTGCTGCAACGTCAGTTCAGTGCGACGCAGCCCAACCAGAAGTGGGTGACGGATGTGACGGAATTCAATGTCGGTGGGCAGAAGCTGTATCTGTCGCCGGTGATGGATCTGTACAACGGCGAGATCGTCGCTTACCAGATGGATCGACGTCCAAGCTTCGAGATGGTCAGCGGCATGCTGAAGAAGGCGCTGGCCAAACTCCGCCGCAAGGACAAACCGTTATTGCATTCGGATCAAGGCTGGCAGTACCGGATGCCGGCATTTCGCCGGCAATTGAAGCGACGCAAGCTGGTTCAGAGCATGTCCCGCAAGGGCAACTGCCTTGATAATGCCGCGATGGAAAGCTTCTTCGGCACGCTCAAGTCCGAGTGCTACAAGGGGCATCGCTTCACTTGCGTGGAGCACTTGCGCGACACGCTAGATCACTACATCCACTACTACAACCACGAACGCATCAAGCTCAAATTGAAAGGGCTGAGTCCCGTGCAATACAGAACTCAGCCCTTGGGCGCCTAGCTTTTAACTGTCCAACTTCGTGGGGTCAGTTCA
>NZ_JBSAXD010000083.1:0-1460 GCF_053427715.1 Burkholderia sp. MR1-5-21 | reverse complement strand
GGCGCGAGCTTCTTAGGAAGCGAAGCAATTGGAAGTGGTTCCAAGAAAAGCCTCTAAGCTTCAGTTTAACAATGACCGTACCGCAAACCGACACAGGTGGGCGAGATGAGTATTCTAAGGCGCTTGAGAGAACTCGGGAGAAGGAACTCGGCAAATTGGTACCGTAACTTCGGGATAAGGTACGCCCTGGTAGCTTGACTGGCCTGCGCCAGGAGGGTGAAGGGGTTGCAATAAACTGGTGGCTGCGACTGTTTAATAAAAACACAGCACTCTGCAAACACGAAAGTGGACGTATAGGGTGTGACGCCTGCCCGGTGCCGGAAGATTAAATGATGGGGTGCAAGCTCTTGATTGAAGTCCCGGTAAACGGCGGCCGTAACTATAACGGTCCTAAGGTAGCGAAATTCCTTGTCGGGTAAGTTCCGACCTGCACGAATGGCGTAACGATGGCCACACTGTCTCCTCCCGAGACTCAGCGAAGTTGAAGTGTTTGTGATGATGCAATCTACCCGCGGCTAGACGGAAAGACCCCATGAACCTTTACTGTAGCTTTGCATTGGACTTTGAACCGATCTGTGTAGGATAGGTGGGAGGCTATGAAACCGGAACGCTAGTTTCGGTGGAGCCGTCCTTGAAATACCACCCTGGTTTGTTTGAGGTTCTAACCTTGGCCCGTGATCCGGGTCGGGGACAGTGCATGGTAGGCAGTTTGACTGGGGCGGTCTCCTCCCAAAGCGTAACGGAGGAGTACGAAGGTACGCTAGGTACGGTCGGAAATCGTGCTGATAGTGCAATGGCATAAGCGTGCTTAACTGCGAGACCGACAAGTCGAGCAGGTGCGAAAGCAGGTCATAGTGATCCGGTGGTTCTGTATGGAAGGGCCATCGCTCAACGGATAAAAGGTACTCTGGGGATAACAGGCTGATACCGCCCAAGAGTTCATATCGACGGCGGTGTTTGGCACCTCGATGTCGGCTCATCTCATCCTGGGGCTGTAGCCGGTCCCAAGGGTATGGCTGTTCGCCATTTAAAGAGGTACGTGAGCTGGGTTTAAAACGTCGTGAGACAGTTTGGTCCCTATCTGCCGTGGGCGTTGGATATTTGAAGGGGGCTGCTCCTAGTACGAGAGGACCGGAGTGGACGAACCTCTGGTGTACCGGTTGTCACGCCAGTGGCATCGCCGGGTAGCTATGTTCGGAAGAGATAACCGCTGAAAGCATCTAAGCGGGAAACTCGCCTTAAGATGAGATATCCCCGGGGACTAGATCCCCTTGAAGGGTCGTTCGAGACCAGGACGTTGATAGGTCAGGTGTGTAAGCGCAGTAATGCGTTCAGCTAACTGATACTAATTGCCCGTAAGGCTTGATCCTATAACAAGTCTGCCTTGTAGATGAGCGCCGTGCCGATGCACGCGCTGCCATCCGAGAGACTGGTTGATTCTCGTGTGTGATACACACAAC
>NZ_JBSAXD010000082.1:0-1478 GCF_053427715.1 Burkholderia sp. MR1-5-21 | reverse complement strand
TCCCGGGAATTGGTAAGGACCTCCCCCAACGCCAGATCGGCATCTATCGGTGCCATCATGGCTGGTGCTACGCAACCTTCAGCGAAGGGGGAAGTCATGGAACAGATTACTCGCGTTGGTGTGGATCTGGCCAAGAATGTGATGGTGCGACCTGAAAGTCGCCTGAATTTCTGTCTCACAGGGGAAGTCATGACCTGATGAAACCGGTTGTTCCATCAACCGTTTCCTACCCGGACATGCGGAGCCGGTAACAGCTCGGTGTGAAGCTCTGGGGACAACGTAGCCGCCGGGAAACCGGTACGCTGAGCCGCGAGGCGAGGCGGAATCTGCCAGCACGAAGGCGGAGAGGAGCAAGGGATGAGCGGGTACGACCAACATATGTGAACTTCCGATAAACGTCGTGATCTTGAACAAGCCAAACGTGCTGACAGGCTTGAACCAAAACGGTGTGTGGTGAGGAGTGGTTCCTGAATGACTGGGCCACCATGGACGATCAGCCACCGGCGAAGAGGAAGGGTCCGCCCCGCTCGGAAATTCAAGCGGAACAGGGTAAGCCCATCGTGCCGCCGGCAACGGCAGGCGAACCGCAAGGAACGCTGTTGGTGTGGTGGGTAAAGGAAAGCGGAGAAAGCGAACGCCTGTCTGTAGCGGACGGGATACGGGCTGCGACATTGCTCGACACGAAAGTGGGCAGACTTCCGCGTGGTCATTCATGGCGAGAGAATCTTTGATGAACCGTTGTACGAGGGAAAGCAGATGACGGCGAACGATACGAAGGTGTCAAACGCTGGTGCGCCCTCGCACGCCGCACGAATGTGGGATCAGGCGAACTGGTCGCATATCGAGACGGAGGTGAAGCGGCTTCAGATGCGTATCGCCAAGGCAGTTCGGGAAGGCCGATGGTGCAAGGCGAAAGTCTTGCAACGTTTGTTGACCCGCTCGCATAGCGGCAAGATGCTGGCCGTGAAGCGTGTGACGGAAAATCGCGGCAAGAGAACGCCGGGGGTGGACGGCAGGATATGGTCATCCCCGTCGGCCAGATGGAAAGGAATGCTATCGCTACGTCATCGAGGTTATCGTGCGATGCCGCTGCGACGTGTTTACATTCCCAAGAGTAACGGCAAGAAACGTCCGTTGGGAATCCCGTGCATGAAGTGCCGGGCGATGCAGGCTTTATGGAAGCTCGCCTTGGAGCCCATCGCGGAGACCCTGGCGGACGCCAACTCCTATGGCTTTCGGCCCCAACGCTCGACCGCCGACGCCATCGAGCAGTGCTTCATCGTTCTGGCCAAGCGTGCATCGCCAGAATGGATTCTGGAGGGGGACATTCGAGGCTGTTTCGACAACTTCAGCCACTCCTGGATTCTGGAGAACGTGCCGATGGATAAGGAGGTTCTGCGGAAGTGGCTTCAAGCCGGATATATCGACGAGGGAACTCTGTTCGAGTCACGGGCTGGTACACCCCAAGGGGGCGTCAT
>NZ_JBSAXD010000081.1:0-1486 GCF_053427715.1 Burkholderia sp. MR1-5-21 | reverse complement strand
GCCAGCCCTGAACAATTCGTTTTGTCGCGCAGATGAAGCTACGCCGCCGACGATGCAGCGGTTTGGAAGCTGAGCAAAGCGACGAGAATCAGGGCATAAAAAAGCCGCAGCTTGCGCAGGATCTTCCGCAGGTTGTGGCCGGCGCCGCACAGCACCGCATGAATCGCATCGCCCAACGAACCCTTGAGCCAATTTCGATCGAGCTTGCCGTCGGCCTTCATGTGTCCGATGGCCGGCTCGATCGCGCTGCGACGCCGGATCATTGCTCGCAGGCCGCGCGTGATACCGCGTCGCAAGCCTGGGTGATAGACCTTCACACCATCGACGGCGACGCCCTTGTAACCGCGGTCGACGATGGCAATCTCGGGCTGAACGTCGCTCAAGATCGCCGCCTGCTCCAACGCTTCGGCCAGCGTGTGCCCATCGTAGGGATTGCCCGGCATCGAACGAGCTCCGACCACCAGACCTTCCTTGTGCGTCGTGGTGATCGACACCTTCACGCCGAATTCGTACGGCTTGCGTGCTTTGCCTTTCGCCAGGCACTCGACTTCCGGCGCATGCAGCGCATACAGCTTGTTTTTGTCCTTCTGCTTCTGCGTGAGAATCCGCTTCGTGCGGCTGATCAGCTCTTCCAACGCCGCGCGACTTTGCTGAGCAACACCGTCCAGCTGCCGCTCGACGTCACGCATCACGCGCCCCACTCGCGAACGCAAAGTGCGCAGCGTTTTCTTCATCCGCTTGTACTGCTTCGCATGCGCATAGCGCCCGATCTGGCCCGCCAGACGCGGCGCTTCGCGGTTGTAGTTCTGCCGCAGCTTCAGCCCGTGCTGGGCGGCAGCCTTCACCAGATGTTCCCGGCAACGTTCGAGCAGGCGCGAATCGGTGGGATGCGCAATCGCCTTTTCCATCACCGTCGTATCGACGATCACCCGCTTCAGGCTCGACGTCTTGATGACGTTTGCGCGTTTGGCCGCTTCGATCGTCTCGGCCAACAGTTCTTCAACGCCGGCTTCGCCCAGGCGCTTACGCCAGCGCGTCAGGCTCGACGGATCGATCGGCAGCTTCGTCTGCAAGTACGTCTCGCCAGTGAACACTTGCCAGTACGGGTTCTCCAGCCATTGCCAGACGACCTCTTCATCCGACAGGTCGAACGCGTGCTGCAAGTACAGCAGCCCTGCGATCAAACGTGGCGACGTTGCCGGTCGACCACGAGACGACGCGAAACTCGCGCTCATCGCCGAGCTCAACCGATCCCAGTCGATCAGATCAGCCACGCGAATCAACGGATGCTTCAAATTGATCTGCTCGCGCAGCGGTTGGCGAAAGAAATCTCCCTCTGTCACCGGCGTCTTCGGACCCATCCACACCTCGTCAGGATTTGCAAGATTCACGCGTCAATATGCCCGCTTCCTGCAAATCCAACAACACCGTTTTCGGTCTCACAGCCTTTCTGCATAAGCGGTCCAGGATTGTTCAGGTTCGACTA
>NZ_JBSAXD010000080.1:0-1892 GCF_053427715.1 Burkholderia sp. MR1-5-21 | reverse complement strand
GGGCGACGATGCGGCGGGCAGAAGCGGGCCAACGCGCCTGACCCTCGGCCCACGTGCCGGGTCGCCTGTCCTGACACTCGATGGACCAAACGCACGCCAAGCCGCGCGCAGCTGCTGGCCAGGCAGCCATGCCGCGGCCGACTTTGCTGTCCGTGTGCCCTGTCCGACGCTCCGTCATTGCGAGATCACCAATGGCATCATCAACGGTGAGTCGACCTGCCCTCGAGGAGGGTTGTGGCGGTCTACTCATTTAGTCCCCAGATCCCCGTTACGGATCTTCGCGATCGTGTATCCGCTTGCCGTCGTAACCGAGTCAAAGCCGACTGTTCAACGCTGAATCCTTGACGACGTGCGCTCGCACTGGCGGGCAAGCCAGGCCGATGAGGCGGGTGAAGTGGTCGTGTTCCGTACGAAATGAAATCGGGAGTCGCGCGGCTCCGCAGCCATTCCACTGTAGGTGCACTGGAGTCGTACAGCGGTGTTCCGGTCATGTCCTATGCAACGGTGCGATGCGAGTCGGATTGGAATTAGGCACAATTTGCATCCAGCAGAAGCGTGAGCGCCGCACGTGCAGTGCGCCATTCGCAGCGGTTTAACGGCAAATTCAACGCCGATGCATGAAGATGTCGAGTTGAGCCACTCGCTCGACCCTCATGGCAGCGTTCGTGGCGCGAGCAAAAGCGCGCGAACGTCTCGCCATGGCAAGAGCACGCCTTCGCCGCGGCAGTTTCTCGCAGCCTCCGAATACGCATTGAACGCTGCAAAGAGCCCCTCCTTCCTGGGCGATAGCAAGAGGGGCCACCACCAATCGCCGATATCCTTCACGCCTTGGTTTCGGCAACACGAGCCGTCGCATTCGAAGCTTCGGAACGCTTCTTCGGCACATCCCCCGGCATTACGCGCGCCCGCCGCGTGTCGTAGCGCGAGCGATACCACGTCATTCCCTTCTATGAAGTCGAAGGTGGCGGCACGGGTGCCCGGAAAGCGGATCGTGCGAACCCACTCGAGCGGCCTGCCGGTCGACAGATCGTAGGTCGTCGTCTTCCAGCCATTCGATGGGTGAGCTGCACCCGGCCAGTCCGAATAGCATGTCGCGTCGACAGTGAACAGCCGGGCGTTGGTGAATGCCACCGTCGTCGTGCAGCTGGACTCGCCTTTCGGGCGAGCCATCAGCGTGAACCCAACCGACTCCCGAAACTCCCGATCAAGCGCGGCGTTGATGATTCGCATGGCATCGGCGGATGGTGCCTTCATCAGCTGCGGATCGGACGCGCCACTTCGTTTTTCGGTGACGAATCGCCAACTGACGGCGCGATCGGCCGACGTTTCCGTACGTGTCGAAAGCTCCCTTGGCCCTTCGGTCCGCAGGCATTCGTAACCGCGCTCGGTTGCTGAAGGTCCCTGAAAATCCGCGTCGCAAACAGCGCTCGTGCGTTCCAGGCGGGTCGGCAGACTGGTCGTCGCTCGCGGGTTCTTCCGCCACATTCCCGATGCGGGGCCGGATGCAAACGAGAGTGTCCAGATTCCGATCGGCACGTCGCGGGCAGCCGGCTCGTCCGTGCCACCGGAGAGCGGGCACTCGACGAATTCGCCCGCGTTGCAGGTCGAGACAAGTCCGATGTCGACGCCCTTTGATCGGTAGAAGTAACGCCCGACTGTCCGTTTGTAGTTCTGATAGACGCGTAGAACGAACGGGATTGGCCGATCTTACCGCGCTAGAGGCTTTCGTCTGGAGCTGCATCAGCGACGCCCGCGACGAGTGAGGCGGCAATCAGGAAGGCACGCGAAATGCGCATGGAGACGCCTGACGTGAGGTTCGCGTTGGGCGCGCAAGGACCAGCAGGGAACATCTCATCGGTGTCGAGACGCGCAACTTTGAGTCCGGCCCTACA